>JAEESA010000300.1 GCA_016286115.1 Lachnospiraceae bacterium | reverse complement strand
TATCGCCGGCCTTCCCGTGGCAGTCAATATCTGCTGCCATGTGAACCGCCACAGGAAGGAGGTTCTGTAATGGAAAAAAAGATCCTTCTTCCGTTTACAAAGGAGATCAATGAAACCTTACACGCCGGTGATCTTGTGACAATGACCGGCGAGATGCTGGTGGCGCGGGATGCCGCGCATCAGAGAATGCTGATGCAGTGGGAGTCTGAAAAAAGCCTTCCGATCGATCCGAAAAACGCCTGTATCTACTACATGGGACCTTCTCCCGCGCGGGAAGGAAGGGTCATCGGCTCAGCCGGACCCACCACGGCAACCCGTATGGATAAATATACGCCAACGCTCCTGGATCTCGGAGTGACGGCAATGGTGGGGAAAGGGAAACGCTCTCAGGAAGTAAAGGAAGCGATCATACGAAATAAAGCCGTTTATCTGGCTGCGGTTGGCGGCGCGGGCGCTTATCTTTCGAAGTGCATCATCTCTTCGGAAGTGATCTGTTATGATGATCTCGGTGCGGAAGCCATCCGGCGGATCCGGGTGGAGGATTTCCCGGCGATCGTTGTGATGGACTGCGCAGGGGGAGATCTTTATTTCCCGCAGGCAGCCGGAGCGGAGCAAAAATTGTAATAGGCGAATTCAGGCTTTCCGGAGAAAACTTATGGCAAAACCATCTTCCGTTCATGAACTGGTCATCAGTGAAGAAAATAGACTGGCAAAAAAGGATCGCGGAAAACAGGCGATAAAACAGGAGGGGCTAAAGCTTCCTCTGATCCTGCTCGGTGCAGCAGTGTATTCATTCAGCCTGAATATCTTTTTGCGGCCTTTACACCTTTATTCGGGCGGTCTCATGGGTTTTGCGCAGTTATTCGAGTCGCTCTTTAATCGGGCAGGGATCACCTTCGGCGGGGTCCAGATCTCCGGTATCCTCTACTATCTGATGAACGTGCCGGCGATCATTCTTGCATTCAAAAAAATGCGCCGCCGTTTCATCATCAAAACGGTATTTGCGATCTCATCGATCTCCATAATGCTTTCTCTCATCCCGATCCCGGCAGCGCCGATCCTGAACGATATGATCACCACAGTGATTCTGGCCGGCGTATTATGCGGCATCGGAGTCGGGATCATCCTCTATGAAGGCGCCTGCGACGGCGGCATGACGCTGATCGGCATGTTGATCGTGGCGATCCGGGGAAAGAGCAGCATCGGGCAGATCTCGATCATGACAAATATTGTTTTATACGGGATCATGCTGTTCCTCTTTGATATCCCGACGACGATCTATTCCTTCATTTTTTCGCTGTTCAGTTCGATCGCAACGGATCGTATCCATGCGCAGAACATCAACAGCCAGGTTATGATCATCACCAAACTGGATGACATCCGGCCCATGGAGGTCGAGATCATGAGCCGCTTAAACCGCGGGATGACCGAAATAAAGGGGAAAGGAACGTTCACCGGCGAGGATGTCCGTGTATTTGTGGTCTACGTCAGCAAATACGAAACATCGCGGCTTCGCGCCATCATCCAGAGCCACGATCCGCGAGCTTTTATAGCCGAAACCAGCGGCGTACGGATCGACGGGCCTTTTATGAAGCATTTGCAGTAGCTTGACATAATTATTCACGGCCTTGGGAGGCCGTGAATAGTAACAACTTGACAAACGGAAAATGGGTTGATAAAATATATAAGTCTTTGGCACGAAGCCGCCAAAGAGCTTGACAGGGAGAAATACTCAAGAGGCTGAAGAGGCGCCCCTGCTAAGGGTGTAGGTCGGGTGACCGGCGCGAGGGTTCAAATCCCTCTTTCTCCGTGCAAAACGAAAGGATGTCACATATCTATATGTGGCATCCTTTTTATAATCTGTAATAAGATCCCGTTTGCGAGACACATTATCGAATCGCAGAGCCGATGTCTCTGCTTTTTCGATAATGGTCTCGCAGGCAGGATCTCTCAACAATCAGAAACTGATAATTTAAGCTGCGTCATCCACCCACGGCCAGTCATCCTCACTGTCATTTGAATAAGACGTTCTGGAGAGCGCGGGGAAATCCAGGTCCGGAATACCATAAAACGCGGCGCCGTTTGCTTCATGAATGGATCCGATAGAAGACTCTGTGTTCGTTCCGATGAGGAAGTATTCGTAGCTGCAGCCATAGTCATCATCATCCCAGGTTGCGTCGAAAAGATACCATGAATCATTCAGCCTGATATAATTCCAGGCATGGCCGCCGGTTCCAGAATAATCTCCGCCTTCTCCGATGACAAACAGATTGGTAACCCCGGCCTCGTCAAGTATTCTGGAAGCGGCTCTGGCGTAGCTTTCGCAGACACCGTAACCCTCCATAAGGCAGCCGTAACTGCTGTGACAGTTCCAATAAACTCGCTTTTTCCCGAATTTTTTTGGTTTAGTGCCCTTCATTTCGTAGTAATTGTTTTCACACAGCCACTCATCAACAAAGCGCGCTACACCGTAATCGGGATCATCCGGATAATTGGAAGACGCATAGCTTTTTGCTTCTTTAGCAAGCCGGCTGATCGTACTTTGCGCTTCTATCTCTAACGAAGGAGAGAAAAATTTTGATTTCGGTATTTTAAGGCCGCAATAAGGTTTTTTTGAATTTGGTATTTTCATAAAAGCATATCCGTTTCCGGCAAAATCCACCCATTCAAAATACTCAGGACAGGCATCATAGGCAGTAGAAAAAGCAAAGTACAGATCTTCTATATTTTTTGTACCTGAGTTGATCGAGAACTTGTTCTTGTTCTTTTTGGCAGCATTCAGACATGCATCAAAGAAACTCTGTTGTAAGGAGTTCAGCTGGTCTCTGAAATAGTTAAGCCTGTCAAAAGGAGCGCCTGTGGGAACAGGGTCTGCTGACATTTCAGCGACAGCTTCAGCGGCCTGCGCCGAAGCCAGCTCCGACAGTTGTTTCATCGGAAGATAGCACCTGAGCTCCGGAACACCGCCCGCGGTTTCAACCAGCTTGATCTTGCTGTAGTCCATATCACTCTGGCTCAGTTCTGCTGCTTCGTCACAGAGCTCCTTGTAATTGGCTTGCTGAACTTCGGAAAAGCTTTCCACAGTATCAACGGACAGATAATCCACATTTTCATACTGTTTCCCGTCCGAGCCGACAGCGACCAGGTTCCCAGCGCCGGCCGGTTCTGTTTCTGCCGCGATAGCCGGCTCTGCAACAGAACCGATGAGAGCCGCTGAAAGCAACAGAACTAATAATTTCTTTGATCTTTTCATAGATTTCTCCTTGTGTTATTAAGTAAGATAATTTGCATCTATAAAAAAGACCCTTCCTTATTCATCATTATAAGGATAGGGTCTTTTTCATTCAAAGGTGACGGCCGGATTTGAACCGGCGATCAGGGAGTTGCAGTCCCACGCCTTACCACTTGGCTACGTCACCACGTCGCAACAAACTCCGCTGTCATCGGATCTCGACAAGCTCGATCCGATTAGTGCTCCGTTTTTGCTCCTTTTCCGTCCAAGTCAGGACTTGGACGGATTTTTAAGATGAATACTAAACTCATCTCTAACTCCCCGAGTTGGGCTCGAACCAACAACCCTTCGGTTAACAGCCGAATGCTCTACCATTGAGCTATCGAGGAATAAGCTGAGAACCATGCGCCGAGGAGATAATG
>JAEESA010000299.1 GCA_016286115.1 Lachnospiraceae bacterium | reverse complement strand
TCATGAATTTCCTGCGCGCAGGGATGTTATAAAAAAGATCCCGCACCAGAAAAGTTGTTCCCTGCGGGGCGCCCACCTCTTCCAACGCCAGCTCTTTTCCGCCCTCTGCGACATAGCGCACGCCGGTCAGCGCATCTTTTTCTTTCGTAATGAGTTCCACCCGGCTGACCGAAGCGATCGAGGATAAGGCCTCGCCGCGAAAGCCAAGCGATGAGATCCGAGACAGGTCATCTAGTGACCGGATCTTGCTGGTCGCGTGCTCGGTAAACGCGAGCCGCACTTCTCCTGCAGGGATCCCGCAGCCATTATCCGTGACGCGGATCAGAGAGATCCCTCCATCGCGGATCTCCACCGTAATCGCCGTCGAGCCGGCATCGATCGCGTTCTCCACCAGCTCCTTTACCACAGAAAGCGGACGTTCGATCACCTCTCCGGCCGCGATCTTCCCGACTGTCTGCGGGTCTAAGACCCTGATTTCTTTCCTAACATCCATAGTTTTTTTCCCATCCAGCTATGCTTAAACCGGCTCATCATCGTACTTCCTTCTGCAGCTTATGCAGAAGATTCAGCGCCTCGAGCGGCGTCATATTCGTAAGGTCAAGCTCCTTAAGCTCTTCGATCACGGGATTTGGCAGCGGATCAAAGAGGGAAAGCTGCACGCCGGCGTTGTCTTCCGCTTCGCGCACAGAAGGATCCACCTTCAGCTTTTCGCGGTTCAGATTCTCGGCGATCTCCGTGGCACGGCGGATCACGGACGCGGGAACACCCGCCAGCCGGGCCACCTGGATCCCGTAGCTCTTATCGGTCCCGCCCGGCACGATCTTCCGCAAAAAGACAATGGATTCCCCGCTCTCCTTCACGGCGATCCTGTAATTATTCACGTTTCCGAGCTTCCCTTCCAGATCGGTCAGTTCGTGGTAATGCGTGGCAAAAAGGGTTCTTGCGCCGCAAAGCTTCGGGTCGCTGATGTGCTCGACGACCGCCCAGGCGATGGAAAGCCCGTCAAAGGTGGACGTTCCCCTTCCGATCTCATCCAGGATCAGGAGGCTGTTCTTCGTGGCGTTTCGTAAGATATTGGCCACCTCCGTCATCTCGACCATGAAGGTGCTCAAGTTCCTCGCCAGGTCGTCCGACGCCCCGACACGGGTAAAGATACGGTCCACAAGGCCGATATGCGCCGATTCCGCGGGCACAAACGACCCCATCTGCGCCATCAGCACGATCAACGCCACCTGCCGCATATAGGTGGATTTCCCGGCCATATTCGGCCCTGTGATGATGGAGATCCTGTTTTGATCCGTATCCAAAAGGCAATCGTTTGGCACAAACTTCCCCTGCCCCGTCATTTTTTCCACGACAGGATGCCGGCCGTCTTTGATATTGATGATCCCGTCCTCATGGATCGAAGGGCAGACATAATGCTCTGTTTCGGCCACGCGGGCAAGCGATGCGTATACGTCCAGCGCGGACAGGATCTCCGCGGTATTGTGGATCCGGCTGACTTCTTCCGCCAGGCGGTTCCTAATCCCTGAAAAGATCTCATATTCCAGCGCGATCAGCCGTTCCCTGGCGCCGAGGATCGTATCCTCCATCTCCTTTAATTCCGGCGTGATGAAGCGTTCCCCGTTCGTTAAGGTCTGTTTCCGCTGATAGCGGTCCGGGACCTTATCGAGGAAGCTGTTCGTGACTTCGATGTAATAGCCGAAGACTTTATTATAGCGGACTCTCAAGTTCTTGATCCCGGTCTCTTCCCTCTCCTTTTCCTCGAGGTTTTTAAGCCACCCGGTCCCATCGGTCTCCGCCGCACGCAGACGGTCGACTTCCGCGTCATATCCGGCCTTTATTAACCCGCCTTCCCGGAGTGTGATGGGCGGATCCTCGATGATCGACTGATCCACAAGCTCGTATAGATCCGTCAGCGGGTCAAAACGGTCCCTGCAGTCCCTAAGCAGTTCGGCGTCAAACTCCGACAGCACGGTTTTTACGGCCGGAAGGAGGGATAAGGACGTCCGAAACGCGAGAAGGTCCCTTGCATTCGCGGTCTGGTAGGTAATGCGCGTCATCAGCCGCTCCAGATCGTAGACGCTGTTTAAGTATTCGCGCAGCTCCTCTCTGGGAATCACCTTATCCTTCAGCTCTCCTACCGCGGCAAGGCGCCGGTCGATCTTTTTCTTTTCCACCAGCGGCGCGTTGATCATAGACCGAAGGCGTCGCGCGCCCATGGCGGTTTTGGTCTTATCCAGGACCCACAGGAGCGACCCTTTTCGCTCTTTTTCCCGCAGTGTTTCCGTAAGCTCCAGATTTCGCCGGCTCGCGCTGTCGAGCATCAGATAGGCGGACTGCAGATATGGCTTCAGCGTCAAGATCTGGTCCAGCGAATTCTTCTGCGTTTCAAAAAGATAGGTCAGCACAGCGCCGGCGGACGCAGCCGCACAGGGCATATCCATAAGCCCTAAGCCTTCGATCCCGGCTACCTTGAAATGCGTGGTCAGAACCATCGTCGTATGGTCTTCGGCAAAGCTCCCCTCCGGCAGCGCATGGATCGTTGTATTCGTGCGCTGCATGAATTCCTCCTCCGGAAAGCCGGACATCTTAAAGCTCTCGTTGCATAAGACCTCCTTCGGGTCAAAACGGATCAGTTCGTCCATCAGATGCCCCGGGTCCTCCACCTCGGTCGCAAGGAACTCGCCCGTGGAAACATCGCATATGGCAAGGCCAAACGGGCCACCGAAATATGAAATGGCGCATAAATAGTTATTCTTGCTCTCCTCCAGATTCATCGGGTCAATATTGGTCCCCGGCGTCACGATCCTCGTCACTTCGCGCTTCACAAGGCCCTTCGCGCTCTTCGGATCCTCGACCTGCTCACAGATGGCCACCTTATAGCCCTTATTCACCATGCGCGCAAGATACCCGTCCACGGCGTGATACGGCACGCCGCACATCGGCGCGCGTTCCTCTGCCCCGCAGTTTTTCCCTGTCAGCGTCAGCTCCAGCTCCTTTGAGGCAGTCTGCGCGTCCTCAAAGAACATTTCGTAAAAATCGCCCAGACGGTAAAAAAGGATGCAGTCGGGGTAGGCTGCCTTCGTCTTCAGGTATTGCTGCATCATCGGCGTATATTCAGTTTGTCCGGTTACTTTTTCTTTTTCAACACTCATAGTTTTTTGCGATCTCTTCTGCGATACGAATGCCGTCCATCGCGGCGGAAACAATGCCGCCGGCGTATCCTGCTCCTTCTCCTCCGGGATAGATCCCTTCAATTTCGGACTGGAGGTTCGCTCCGCGGAGGATTCGGACCGGTGAACTGGTCCTCGACTCAATTCCGGAAAGTATGGCGTCTTTACGGTCAAATCCGTCTATTTTCTGTCCAAAAGCGGTCATTGCCTCCAAAAATGCTCCTTCCATCTCGGGAAGAAGGACTCCGCGAAGCGATGAAAATTTTGTCTTTCCTTTCGTCATTGAAGGAAATTCGCCATATTCCGAAGAAATTATATCCTGCTTAAAATCTCCAAACAGCTGCTGCGGGATCCTTCCGCTGCCCCGCTTCCATGCCTCCTGTTCGAGCCGTCTCTGGAAAGTGACCCCACGCAGGACCGGAATGTTTTCATGCGGCGCCTCCGTTTCGTAGTCCGAGGGCATCACCTGCACCACGAGCGCGGAAT
>JAEESA010000032.1 GCA_016286115.1 Lachnospiraceae bacterium | reverse complement strand
ATGATCAGGACCTTTTGCTTCGCCAATGTTTTAAGGGTAATGACTTTGCCTTCTTTCTTCGGCTTTTTTCCCATATTTGAGCCCTTTCATTTTTCTTATAACGAAACCATTCCCCCTCTGACATTAGAGCCGCCAGAGGGGGACATGGCTCATTGTTTCAAAAAACTACCAGATTGATCAATCAGCAGCAGCTGCTGCAACTCTGTTGTCGAGTTCTTCCTGCATCTGAGTCAGGAAGTCTTCCGGCTGGCATGCACTGTAAGCAGCCATGTAGTTGTTCCATTCGGACTCGAAATCGGAAGCCATAACAACCTTGGGCAGCCATTCATGCTTGCATTCACCCATCTTGGTCCAGGCAACACCGCCGGCCGTAGAGGTGTCAAGGTTGTTGGAGTATGACCACATCGGGAACCACGGATGTGTCTCATTTACATCTTCCTTCACGGAACCGATGAGATCCGGATAGTTCTTTGCGCCATAAGCATTGAAGACCTCTTTCATGGGCTCTGCAAGTCCGTCGAAGAATTCGGACGGCTGTTCTTCAGGCAGGTTCGCGTTGATACCGTCATCGCTGGTGCCGCCGTACTGAGGCAGATAGCTGTAGAAGCAGAGGTGATTTGCACGGTAGGTCGGGTTCGCGATGTTGGCGCGGATCTCAGGAGTACGATAGAAGAGGCCATTGTCGTCTACGAGATAGTCAACACCTTCCACACCCCAGAACCGGAGGTTGTGGATATCCTGATCCAGCATAGCATTCAGGAAGGAGAATGCAAGATCCGGGTCAGAGCAAGCTGTAGTAACAGCAATACCGGAAGCGATATTTAAGGTATCGCCATAAGTATGCCAACGGTTCTCCATGCCTTCATCGATGGTAAGGCCGAGCGGTACATAGTTGCAGCCCAGCTCTTCCAGACCGGTGTCTCTCAGGGAGTTGTTGATATCCTGGAAATCCCAGTACTGATCGCACATACCGAGCACGTTGCCGTTCGAAAGCTTCTGGATATAATCATCATACTTCTGGGTTCCGAAGTCTTTGTCCACGATACCCTTCTGATATTCCTCATTCAGCTTCTGGAAGTATTTCTTAGCTGTCGGAGTTGTGTTGTAGTCAACGATCGTCGGGGTTCCTGAACTGGTATCTACGATAACAGAACCATCGTTCGGATATCCATCGAGGAACTGCGGTGCATTTTCAATACAGAAGTAACGCCAGTCATCGCAGAGGCAGGTGTAGGGGATGATATCCATCTCATTGCCGTTTGCATCCTGGGTCTTCGGATTAGCTTCTGCGTAACGCTCCAGAAGGTCGAAGTACTGATCCAGTGTCTTGATCTCCGGATAGTTATCCCATGCAAGAACTCTTGCCTGGATCCAGAACGCTTCGTCGTTATGAGCGGTACCGGTGGGTTCGCCCTTGGTGTTCTGGAACACGTTGCACCAATAGATGTGACCGTCGTCCTGACGGAACTGATCCCATTCAGACGGTTTGTAGTAATTGGTAAGGTTCGGATATTTGCCGCTCTCGAGATATTCATCCCACGGAACGAGCACGCCTTCATCATAAAGATCCAGGCTGCCGTCACCACCGTCGATCAGATCCGGATATGTGCCGGAAGCGATGATGGAACCAATGGCCTCGGAAACGGTCTGGCCGGTCAGCCAGGTCTCTTTCAGGCGAACGCCGGTCTTCTCAGCGATCATGTCCTGAATGTCGTTCGAGCCGTTGTTGATCTCCGTGCCGGGCATGCCGCCGAAGAATGTGAATTCTACGACATCACCGGAGGGAGCTGCAGCTTCCTCAGCAGCGTCCGCTGCGGGAGCTTCTTCAGCAGCGCCTGCATCCGCGGCACCTGCATCAGCCGTCGCGGCACTGTTGTCTGTTGTTGCTGCTGCGCCGGAATTGTCAGCTGCCGGAGCCGCTGCGTTGTTGTTCTGAGCACCGCAGCCTGCAAGGCAAGTAACCGCCAGCATTGAGGTCATTCCCAAAGCAGCAAGTTTTGTTACAATCTTGTTCTTCATAACGTCTCCTTTCATATGAAAAAATGATAAGTTCATTATAGGGCAGGAGATAAAACTTATCCCCCGACAAAGTATAGATGAACAGGAGAAAAATTATGATTGTTTTGTCCCCCTTCGATATTGGGACGGAGTGCAGCCCATCCGTTCAATGAATTTCTGCACAAAGTAGTCGCTGTCCTTATAGCCCACTTCTTCAGCAATACTGATGATCTTGCGGTCTGTGGAAAGGAGCATCCGCGCCGCCTCCTTGATCCTATAGTCCGTAAGATAATCCTTGAAGGAGACCCCGTACTGCTTTTTGAACATCTGCCCCAGGTAGGCGTTGTTGATGAAAAATTTCCGGCTCAACTCCCGCAGGCTGATGTTTTCGGCATAATGTTCCTTAATTTCCCGCTCCACTGCCTTCAGCACGCCGTTTCCGGTCCGCTGACGAAGCTGCGAGATATAATCGGCATACTCTAGGAGGAAGCTGGCCATGTAGTTCTGGTTCCCAGTCTTTACGCTCTCTTCAAAGGAGCTCTCGCTGATGAAGCGCATGATCTCTTCATGGTTGATCTCATCATCCTGTTCCGAGGCAAGGCGGATCAGCTGGAACAGCAGGTAGGAAACATTGAAATCCATGGTTTCCTCCGTAAACTCCCGTTCCTTCCCCTCCTGCCAGAAATCGTGGACGGCTTCGGTGATCTCCGTCTGGTCCCCGACCTCAACGGCGCGGATCAGGCGGTCCAGCACCTCGCTCAGGATGATCTTCTGCAGTGCCTTGGAATCAAAGGTTCCGATCAGCTTTGAAATTAAGTTGGTGTGCCCGGAAGCTTTTTCCAGCTCCGCCAGCCGCTTTTCATCCTCGTTCCTCTGCTGTTCCTTCTCCCTGATCTTCCGCAGGATCCCGACCAGCTCCGCGGCGTCTACAGGCTTCAAGAGGTAATCCAGGCATCCCATGTGGATCGCCTGTTTCACGTAATCAAACTCATCATATCCGCTCATTATAATAAAGAAAGCATCGGACAGCTCCCTTGTCTTCACCTGGTTCAAAAGCTCCAGCCCGTTGCATTCTGGCATGCGGATATCCGTCAGGATCAGGTCCACGGGATTTTTCTCCAGAAATTTAAGAGCCTCAACCCCGTTTTCGACGCACCCGGCGATCTCAAAGCCTTCTTTTTCCCAGTCCACAAGGATCTTTAACCCCTGCGTGATGACCGGTTCATCATCTACGAGCAATACCTTCATAATACAAGCTCCTTATTTGTTTTCCCCACAGGGATCCCGATACGGATGATGGTTCCGAGACCCACCTCCGAATCGATCTCGATCTCCGCCTCTCCATGCGTCACCATTTTAAGCCGCAGGAACGCGTTCATGATCCCGATGTGCTTTTTTTCGCGAAGCTGGTCGATACTGACATTCTCCACCTGCCTCATCATCTCGGCGAGCTTCTCCTCATCCATCCCCATGCCGGTATCTTCTACTTCAATATGAAGCATCTCCTTTTCCTGATACACGCGGACAAAAATGAAGCCCTTCGCGGCCTTTTTCTCGATCGCATGCTCGCAGGCGTTTTCCACGAAGGTCACGATCGTAAGCTTCGGGATCAGGAAATCTCCGCAGTTATCTTCCACCGAAACACGGTAGGTCAGGCGTTCCCCGAACCGGTATTTCTGCAGGTTCAGATAGGCGTCCACGAATTCCATTTCCTTATTCACGGGGATCTCGTCGTCGCCCCAGTTCACGTAGGTGCGCTCCATAACCGCGAGCCGCCCCACCATCTCGGCGGTCTCCTTTTCCCCTTTCAGGAGGCTGTGCATGCGGATGCTTTCCAGCACATTAAATAAGAAGTGAGGGTTGATCTGGCTGTGAAGTGCCAGAAGCTCCGCATTCTGTTTGGCGATGTCCATCTCCTGCGCCTGCATCTTGCCCTTATACACGGTATTCACCAGCTCATTCATGTGATCCGCCATCACGTTATAATTATCGATCAGCGACGCGATCTCGTCATTCCCACCAATGTCCTCAATAGGCTGCAGCATCCCGTCCCGCACGATGCCAAACGACCCTTCCATATGCCGGATCCTGTCAACCATGGAGCTGTTGAGCAAAAAGGTCATCAGCGCCAGCATCGCGAAGTTGAGGATCATCATGATCAAAATGATGACGGCGTTCTGAGAAAGGGCGGCTCCTGCCCCGCTCTCTCCGGGCAAAACATACATGGTAAGGCGGTGCCCGTACAGCGCGAAATCCTGATGAAATACGTCGTCGTTAAAGACCGGCGCCGTCTCGAAGGGTTCGGTCTCCCCGAGATTGTTCCGATTGGTAAAGATCAGCCGGCTTTCGTCACAGACATAGACCTGGTCCTGAATATCCAGATTTCGCAGAACATCTTCAAAATCACTGAAATCCAGCTCCAGGCACAGGGCCTTTCTGCAGCCGTTATACGCGCCCCGGCTCAGGCGGGCCAAAATGAGGATCCTGCGTTTTTTATCCAGGATCCCGCCGTTTCCCCTGTCGTAGTCAAAGACCAGCTTTTTGCTCTCTTTCCCCCGGTACAGCTCTCTGAACCACCGTTCCTCTTCCACCATCTCCATCCGGTAATACCCGGACCCGTTCAGGATGGTCGGATTGTCCGCATAGATATTGACCTTCGCGCCTCCGATGCCCATGTTCGCGTCGAAAAGAAGCCCCTTTTGCATCTCATACCAGCTTTCGTAATAATCGTAAGGCCCCTCATAACGCGTGTTCAAAAAATCCACCATCATCTTGCTTTTTATGATGTTATCCGCGATCGTGGCCGGGTATTCGAGATGCTTTTCAAAAGCGTACTCTTCCGCATATGCCGTCTCCCTGAGCTCCGCTTCCATATCATCTTCCTTGCCCTTGTACACGATCACCAGAATGATCACGTCCATCAGGACCACGGGGACCACGATACAGAGCACAAAAAGCAGACGGATCTTTTCCTTGAACCGCAGCTTGCTCAGATAGGTTTTTATTTTTCGATCTATGCTTCTAAAAGGATTCATCGTTTAATGCAAAAATTCGATGCTCTTTAAATACCCCTGCCCGGTTCCGCGGAAGGTGAGGTAGAGATCCTGCTCTCCGTCCGGGAAATCGAGCTTCGTTTCATACGAGGTCCAGATATTGTCTCCGACCACCGCGATCTTCCCCAGCGCATCGCCATCCCATGCGTTTTTGATCAGGAAATCCCCGTTGATATAGCCTCTGGTCCTGATCCTGAATCCGGTCACGCCTTCGCAAAGGAAAGTGCGGTAACCCACGGTCACGTTGTCACGGATATAGCCGATATACGGTGTGACATAGTCCCCGTCCGCGCCGTCCTGCATGACTCTCGGCGCTCCGTCGTCTCCGATGTAGGTGTCGTGTTTTTCGTTAAAGATATGGCAGACGATGTAAGACGGATACTCTCCCTGATCGGAAAGCGGCCCCTTATTCAACCCGCAGGAACTCAGGCGGACCTGCGGAATATGTCCGTTTTCATCAAAGGTGATCTTTTCGGCGCAGGCCTGTCTCGAGTACCAGGTCCCGTTGGTGTGCCTGTGGTAGAAAATGTACCAGTCATCGCCGACCTTCTCGAAGCCGCCGTGGTTATTCGCACCATACGCCATGGAAAGCGCAGCGTCCTTATATCCCCCGATCCCGATATCGGTATTGCTGATGATGACGCCGCCGTAGCGATAAGGCCCGCCGGGCTGGTCCGACGTCGCATAACAGAGTTCATGCATCACTTCGGAGGAATATACAAAATAGTATTTCCCGTCCTTCTTCCGGATCGAAGGCGCCTCAAAGAAAGCGTGGCCCTCATATTCCGTCCCCTTCGCGTACGCATCCCCGGGCATGATGATCTTTGGGCCCTTCTTCACAGTCAGCATATCCTTATCCAATATCGTAAACATCGCGCCGTGCCGCGACTCGTCCTGATGCCCCGCAAAGCCGGTGTAAAGATAGACTTCCCCGTTCTCCGTCAGCACGCCGGGATCAAACTGCGGCTCATCGCCCTCCTTTTGCCCGAGAAGCGTGCCGTCGGGATAACGGACATAATCCAAAAACTCATATTTTCCCGCAGGCGTGTCGCACACAGCCACGGAAACATAGTTCACCTTGTCCAGCACATAGTAAAGATAATATCTTCCGTCGCACCCCTTCGTCACGTCCGGCGCGTACAACGCCATATGGCCGTCCGGGTTCACCGGATCGTCGGTATTGCGGTAGATCACGCCTTCATAACGCCAATCCGTCAGATCGTTTTCCGACGCGGAATAACACACATAATCATTCAGACAGAAGGTCTGCCCGCCATACCGGTCATGGGAACCGTAAACATATACCCTGCCGTCAAAGACATGCGGCTCGCCGTCCGGAACGTATTCATGGCCGGGAAGATACGGATTCACGGCCTGGCGGGGCCGGCAGGTTTCCATGGAAGCGCGCGGCCCGTTGCTCTCAAAGTTCATTTCGAAACGGTCATCAAGAAGATACGGGCGCCATGCACACTGCGCCGCTCCGTCCACGTCCGCGCAGTTCGGATCTCCGGTCTTCACAAAGGCCGCAATGTAATTACACATCTGCCGCGCCAGATCATAATGCCTTCCCATAAACGGCCGGCGGCAGCTCATCAGGCTTTCGAAGAAGAACCATAAGTCCACGGAATGGAAGGTACCGGGGTGATCGTCGCCGGGGATATCCGGATTGAAACGATAATAATAGAGCTTTACATCCCCGCGTTTTTCGAGCGCGTCTCGGAATACGCCCTTTACGGAACGCTCCACCACATTCGACCCGTTCACTCTGAATTCATCTTCCGTATTTCCGCTGATCATGGGCACCTGCGCGCAGTCCCCGTTGACAAAGCGTTCCAGCGGATCGCCCTTACAGAAATGCCCGTCGATGATCCCGGCGAAAAAGGGATGGTCCTCCCGGTATTTTGCATACTTTTCCCGGATAAAGAGAGGATCCAGCTCCCGCGCCTCTTCCAGCGTCTTCACGCCCAGATAAGCAAAGAAATCCGCGCCTCTCCTCTCCGCCTCGGAGAGCACCGGGGGCTTAAAAAGATCATCTGCCTCTTCCAGCTCCGAAAACCGGATAATGCCGCTGTACACCACGGCTCCGTTGATCATTTCCTTATTTTCATCGCAGACGAGCTGGTTCATCACGCTGTTTCCACCCGCAGACTGGCCTGCGATCGTGATCTTCTTCGGATCTCCGCCAAATCCGGCGATATTCCGATACACCCAGCGAAGGCCCGCCTGCTGGTCAAGGTAACCGAAATTCCCGGGCGCATCGGGATTTTCTTTCGTGATCTCCTCATGGGAAAGGAAGCCGAATACGCCAAGCCGGTAATTGACGCTGACCACGATCACGCCCCTTGCCGCCAGCCGCTCCCCGTCAAATTCCATCTCCGCGGGATACCCCCACTGAAAACCGCCGCCGAAGAACCAGACCAGAACGGGCAGCTTCTCATCCGGCTCCTTAGCCGGCGTCCAAACATTCAAATAAAGGCAGTCCTCTCCCATCGGGATATCCGGATCCACATGCCATTCGCGGCAGTAAATATCGTCCCCGAGCCCCGGCGTGTCCTGCACAGAGATCGGTCCGAAGCGGCAGGCGTCCAAAACGCCTTCCCAGTTATCACAGGGCTCGGGCGCTCTCCACCGGTTCTTCCCTACCGGCGGTTTTGCAAACGGGATCCCCTTATATACCGTGATCCTGGCATCCTTTCCCTGAAGTCCTCTAACCATTCCGTTTTCTGTTTTCGCAAGGCGTTTCATCAGCGTTTTCTCCCTCCATGATCAGTTGATGAATGTTTTTCTTCCATATTATATATCCTCAAACTCCGTGCCGCAAGCGTCACCCTGCTCAATCGAAAAGGGGGGCTCCCCCTCCAACTCGCACGCGGACGGCGATCGGCGTAAGCCGAAATATTGCCTTGCGCCGTCCTGTACATAAAAAAACTCCGTATCGGAACGTTTTATCGATCCGATACGGAGCGCCCTTTAATCCTTATTATCCCTTATAATCCACCTGCGCGCCAAGCATGCGTTCCGCGTCCGTCATCACGCGGGCGTTGGCGTCATCATAAGAGTAAGCGCGGACCTTGTCAAAAAGCTCATCCCAGGATTTTGCTTCAAACGTGACATATTCCTTGTCATCGATCTTTTCGCCGTCCGATTCCTCTTCGCCTTTCGTTTTTTCGGCCTTATTCTCCCGGACCTTTTCGATCTGCTCGTCGCGGAGATCCTTTTCGGCTTTCTTTTTCTCCTGCGCGCGTTCCTTCACCTTTTCGGCCGCCTTCTTTTCAATGCGCTTTTTCTGCATATCCAGAGACTTCTCCACCGTGGCGAAAAAGCTTTCGTTGCCGTCGGAATCCACGCTCATGCCGAAATTCTTTACGTTGGCGCCGGTGCTCATCAGGCTGTTCTTCGCTTCGCTCAGCTTCGTCTGCGACATCGCGATGATCCCCTCGTATTTCTTCTGATAGGATTCATCCTCCGCCATGCGCTCGAGCTTTTCGTCATCGATCAGGACCACCATCTTGTTGGCGTTCCCGTAGGCTGCCGCGTTCTGCTGCACCTTGCCCTTCATGTCCTTGCTGACCGCGATGAACTCAACATTATGATACTTTGACTTCAGTTTCTCATAATATTCCTTCGCCTTGTCGGAGAGCTTCACGTCTCCGATCGTGTTTCCGTATTCTGTTTTCTGCGGAACAAGAGAACTGTTGGAGCTGATGGGCATAAAAGGCTTCGTCTCGACCTTTGTGTTTCCCTCTTTGGGCGAAGCCGCATGCTCCGTTTTTGACGGCGCAGCCTGATTTTTCACTTCCGCGGACTGTGCCTTCCACGATTGTGTGGCCTGCTGATACGCAGAGATACCGTAAATTCCTGCCATAATGTTCTACCTCCTTGTAGATATTCTTTGAAATCCTTTTCAATAAACAACATATTCAGAACTCTTTCGCACGCCCTCAGCAGCAAGTGCTTCGGGCTGTCCAAAAATTCTTATTTCACCAACCGTAACGAGAAAATGAGAGTTATCTCAATCCTTATATCGGCAAAGGCGCCTGAAGAGTTAACCCATGAGATCAAAATTTTATAAATGTTCTTCTCTCACGCCGATGTAGACAGGCGAACCGAAGCCTCTGGGGAACAGTTTCTCCGAAAGGTGCATCGAGGGCTTGTTGTGACGGTTTAAGATCACGAGCATTTCGGGATCATAACACTCCTCCATTGCCTGAATGGAATGATGCATCATCCCGAGCAGCGTTTGCTGGTAATCCTTTCCGAGCGCGGCCATGAGCTGCAGGGACAGGCAGCCGGAGGGATGCTTATGAAACAGGATAAAACCGCTGATCGCGCCATCCTGCTCACTGAAGCTCGAAACATCCGGCTCGAACCAGTCCACGGGAAGGTAGGAAAGATCCTCGCAGATCCCTTTCATTTTTGTTCCGACGCAGCGCCAGATCCCTTTTCGAAACTGACGCATGGTCGTCTCCTTAATGGGCTGGATCGAAGGGAGATCCTTTTTTGCCTTCATCAGAGGAAGCTTGGAAAAGTCCCCGGCCTTCACCATGATCCGGTCTCCCTCCATCAGTTTTACGGAAAAACCGGCCTGCTTTAAGACGGTCTTTTCGAGCATATCCCTTTTTGCCGGAATCACAAAGTGGGAACGGCGAACGGGCTCCCGTGAAAGGAAATCCCCATAACCCGTAAATAATTCCTTCCCCGCTTCTTCATCTTCCGCGCTGATCATTTCGATAACATTTTCATTATCCTTTGTTTCATCCTCGGAATTATGAAGCTCCCAGATCATCATCGCGGCCGGCTCCGGATTTCCTTCCCTCAGGACCGCGAGTCCGCGGTAGAAGGTCCGGCTCAGGTTTTCCGCCATATCCTTTCCGAGATAAGGCGCATATTCTTCACTGTTGTCTTCATTCAATTCAACGACAGGCACTTTCTTCTCTCTCCTCAGCTTCCAGCTCGATCAAGCTCATTTTTTAGCATCCTGTTTTTTCATTTTATTCTTTTCTTCCTCAAAGAGCACGAGCATATCCGACACGTTCATATCCTTAAAGCCCTCATTCCCCAGCTTCACGACCTGATCATACGGCGGGAAGCCCTGATAATTCTGTTTTTTAAGGTCTTTCAGATATGTATCGATCTGCTGCGGTGTGAGTTTTTCGACGTACTCGTTTGACAATACCCTTTTTATTGAGTTATCGCTAAAATACATTGAAAGAAGAATTTCTCTATTACTCTCAATGTTCTGCTTCTGTAAACTATCCTCAGGATCCGGCTCCTTACTATACGCGGCTTTATTGTCCCAGAGCTCAGGATGCTGTTCCATAAATTCGAATTCGGCTGTTTTCCGATCCACGCCTGCTTTCTGTCTACCATTCACATACTTAGAGAACTCTTCCCTGATCGCTTTGGGAAGACAAAGGGTCGAACCTTTTCCTCTGCCCTGAGCCAATATGTTCATATTACTTGTCACATAAGAAAATCCGGCGCCCATCTCGAATACCTCGGGCTCAATGATCTCCTGATCATCTGTGTTGTATTCATTTAAGGCCGACAGATAATTTCCGAAATTTGCCTTCATATCCACGTTGGTCACAGTGTTAACAGATAAGAGATCATATTTCTGATAAACATTGGAGCTCATGGCCTGATCCACCGGCGTCATCAGCATCAGTTTATTGACTCCGCCATAAAGATTTCGGTATATGACATCGTTCATCTGGGCATGCATCCTTAAGACCATCTCTTTATACATGCTGTCCATGTACTGAATCGTATCATCATCATCGTCATATCCCATCATTGACGCAGCATAAGTCAACGCTTCGATCTGTTCACGCATTTCCGCGTCGGTGCGCCCAAAGTGATAACTTCCATAAAAATGAGAGATCATCCGGTCAAAATTATCATTAAACTGTATGATATGTGAGGAATTGCTTTTGGCATGGCTCCTGATCTCCCCGGCCTGGCCTTGTTTTTTCAGATAGTTATTCTTGTAATTGTCATACCATTCCTTAAGCCCCAGATTCCCCATCTTCTTCGCGAGCATAAGATTCGGATCCTTTCCCTGCGGGCCTTCCGTATAAAAGACGCCCAACTTCTCCACGATCTTCTCTTCCTTCTCCTCTTTGGGAAGATTCTCATCAACCATCTTTTCCGGAATATGGTCAAAATCCGTGATATTGAAGTCCTGCGGGATCCGGAAACGCTCCTGTTCAATGAGCCGCAGAGCGTCAGCGATTCGATTCGAAGGATCGTCCTCATTCTCCTTTTTCATTTTCTTATCGAGAAGCTCCAGTCTTGCGATCTTTTCCCTGATCTGTATCATGTGCTCATATTTTTCGCCTTTTTTCTTTTGTTTTTTCAGGGATTCTTCCAGCTCATTCAGTTCCTTTTTCACGGAATCCATCTGGGAGAGGAGCTTATTACGCACCTCCTGACTGGCTTCATCAGCCACCTTTCCATATCTCGCTTCTTTAGAGAGACGAAGGGCATACTTCCGATCCGCTTCCGCATAGGAACTGTCCTGCATCATGCTCAGAGTGTCTTTCGGGAGCTCTACGCCTGCCGCCTGGCAGAAGTTTCTCTCCAGCACCTCAGATACCATCAGCATGCGGCGGAAATGCGCTTTCACGAAGCTTTCCCTCTTTTCCCCGGGATAGTTTTTAAGCGTAACCGGCGGTTCGGCAGAAAACGAAGGATCCAGAAGGATCTGTTTCCTGACACGGAAGAGATCTGTCGCGGCGCATAATTTCTCAAATTTTTCATTGAAGCCCTCTTTTGCGCCGGCCCCATCGGGATTATTCTTCCGCAGCCTCTTATACGCTTCCACCATGCCGCTCATCTGGTTGTATTTTTCCATATTAAGAGAAAGCTGGTCATAAGATAAAAGCTCTTTCGGCTCTATCTCAAACTTCATGAGGTCATCCGCCAGCTGCTCCATGGCACCGTTTTTATCCGCCGCGAACTTCCCTACCAGCTCCTTAAACTTATCTCTCGCCTCCTTCTGTCCGTAAATCGCCTCCATCATGGGATAAAACTCGGAAAGATCCTGCATGACCTTAAAGGATACCTGCTTTTTGATCTGCATGTCTACGGAATTACGGGCGTAAACCTTCATATCCGTCTGCCGGTTCATAACCCGCAGCGCAATTTCGCTCTGCGCTTTCTTAAGCGCCTCCTTGTCTTCTTTTGTCAGGGTCTCCTTCTTGTTCAACAAGGAATTCACCTTATCTGTGAGTTCCTTCATTTTTTCATCATATACTTTTTTCTGAGCCTGGTTCTCCTCCTCATCCCTTTTTAACTGATTTTCCCGAAACTCTTTCGCCTTTTTGGGGGCATTCTCTTCCAGCTCCTTTCTCTCCTTTTCTTTCATACTATTTTCATTTTTTTCGATGCTCGCTTTTACTTCTTGTTCTTTCTCAAAAGTCAGCTGGTCGATACCTTCTTGATACTTTTCCTTCGCGCTGTTCAGCTCCTTCTCCAGCTTTGCCTCCGCTATGGATCTGCAGGCCTTCTGCCGTTCTTTCTGAAGAAGAATATCAATACTCATCCCCGCTCCGAAAAGCGTTTCCCCGGTCTCCTGATCTTTCAGGTAGAAAGAGATATTGCGAAGGTCTTTGTATAACTGCTCCAGATTTTCATCTTCCCATGCATTCGCCTGTCTTTCCATGAGCTCATCCGTACTGAGCTTTTGCATCTCATCCAGGTTCATCTTCTCTGCCGCCGGGTTTTGTAATACCTTCACCATGTTGTCGAGCATAGGGGCGACCACCATCAGCGTATTCCTTTTTGCGATCACTTCGTCAAAAGCAGCCTTATCCATGGAAAGATACTTCTTCTCCGGCCCGTTCAAAAGCTGCTGATAAAGAGTGATCATGTCCTCGCAGTCTGCTCCCGCGATCGTGATCATACGGCATTTTTCATACTTCTCCGGGTTGAAAAGATCCTCCAGGGTTTTAAACTCCAGCTGTTTCAGATCAAATTTTGTCAGCGTATCAAAGAACGCTTCCATACGTTGGATCTTCTTTTTCTTCTCCTCTTCATTGCATTTCTCATAATCTTTGTTGATATCCGTAAAAAAGGCCGCTGTTTCCTCTTTCGAATATCCATTCATTACGGACATCGTTGTGGCAGCGATCTGCATTTTTCGGTCTTCACCACTGACCTTTGTGCCGAGAACAGCCGCCGTATCCTCTTCAATCTGCTTCTTTTTATTCTGAAAATCATTCTCTACTTTTTCGGAGTCTGTCTTAAGTTTTTGATTTCGGATCTGATTATCCTTTTCCTGTTTCGCCTTCAACCGTCCCTTGATCGTGGCCGAATTCAATATTGTAAGGAGCGTATCGTCATCCTTCACGATCGAGCCGTATTTCTTCGCAAATCTATCGTCCTTGACACGCTCCAGATATTTCTTCTCCCCCTCAATTCTTTCCTTCAATCTTTGCACAGCTGTATATCTGCTCCAGCGCCAGATCCAGATGGATCTCCCGCGGCCAAGATAGGTGTTACAGTTTGCTAAGATCTGATCACAAAATGATATGGCATTTTCCGCATAATCGGCAAGGTTCTTATTCAAGTCCACCGGTTCGCCTTCTTCGCTTCGCGAACCTTTTAAGGTCTCCCGGAGCAAAGCTTCATAACTGGAGACGCCTCGCTTGATATCTGACATCAGCTTACTGTCCCCGGTCCATTTCTCCATGTTCACAAACAAAAAGTTTTCGTTTCGAACCGCGTTGAGACTGAGATCATACAGCTGCTCTTTCGGGATATTAAGTTCATCTCTTTTGTGCAGATACTTCCCGATCTTCAGATTCTCCTTCTGCGCCTGGGCCACATCATAAAACCCCAGCTTTCCATCCTGCTGCAGCCGGTCGTGGACCTTCTTGTCCGCCAGATGATAGGCGCTTCGCATCTCCGTCCGGCTGGTAATCTCTTTGATTTCTTTTTTCTGAAGTTCATTCATTTCCATGGCGCTCTTCTCCTTCTCAAAACAATGCCCTCAAACAGGTTCTTCCCGTTAAACAATGTCACCTGTATATTTATACGATAAGGCTCTATGGCATGGGGCTCTTTTGGAGCTGTTTTTCATACTCTTTCACCTCTGCATACAGGATGGCCACCTGATAGACATCCGCGGGTATCCTGAGCTTTTCCAGAAGCTTTTCCGTAGCCGGCCTGCTGCATTCGATCCGGATCTCTTCCTTGGGTTTTGCGTGATCCTCAGAATAGTAGAGTGCGGTACGGGCCAGTTTTTCCGCATCCTTCTCCTCCTTTACTTCCAGCAGGAACGGATGCCAGGTATCGCCGTATTTCTGTATCAAAAGAATGCCGGCATAAGAGCCGTTTCTGCATAAAAGAAAGCTCATCCGTTCATCCGCCAAAGACATGAGTTCCGGCAGCTCCTCCGGGATCTTATTTTTCAGCTCCTTTTTCAGTTCCTGCGCTGCCGCTTTTTTCTCCGAGGCGTTCATTTCCGAAAGCGGCCTCATTTCCGGGGAAAGCGCAGCCTTTTCATTGATGAGGTCGTCCTGTGCGATCAGCTTTCCCAGCCGGTCCACGGTCGTATGCCATTCCGGCAGCTCCTCGTCCTCCTGGCGGAACACGTCATTGAGAAAGAACCGCTCCGGGTCCCAGAAAAGACTGCTGACTAAAAGGTTCTCCGAGATCCGGACAGAGACCTCTTCCACCTCTCTTTCCTTTGCCTCCTCAAAGACCAGCTGCAGAAGCTCACTCCCGATCCCCTGCCCCCGGTACTCCGGCGCCGCATAGAGCCATTCGACCGATAAGGCGTCTTCCACCGTCCGCACGATGATCAGGCCCGCAGGGATATCGTATTCCTCTTGTTCCATCGTCGCCACAAGAGCAAAAGCGCCGGGAAACCTTAAGAAATGCATCTTTCCGAATGGATCCAGATGCTGAAATATTTCCCTGTCCTCTTCCGTCATTTGTATCACTTTCATCTCAAACCTCTGTATTTTGGCGGCCTATTGCAGGTGTTTTTTTATCGTCAGTACATTCTTTGCGTCCCGGTATTCATACTTCATGTCATCCATGGTTTTTTTCACCATCAAAATCCCAAGCCCTCCCAGGCTTCTTTCCCTGCCCGGCAGATGAATATCCGTTTCTTCACGATTCAGGGGATCAAAAGCAACACCGCTGTCCAAAAAAGTCAGTTCCAGAAGGCTCTCTTCTTTATCGATCGAAAGCTCCACTTCCAAGCGCCCGCCTTCTTCCCCATACGCATAAGAGGAGACGTTTAAGAAAATCTCCTCTACTGCCATATTGATCTGCCGCCGCGCGCTCTGTGAGCAGCCGGCGGAATCGATCTCTTCATCCACGAAGGCCAGCACGTCACTCAGCTTTTCTTTTCGGGCCTCTGTAACCAATCTCTTCATAGATCAGTCCTCGATCTCAATAAACTCGGTAAACCCGGTCAACGTAAAAATCTCTTTCACATCATCATTCATATTCCGAAGGACCATGCGGCCGTCTTTTTCATCGATCTCCTGATACGCCTTCAAAAGGACGCGAAGCCCTACAGATGACGTATAATCCATCTTGGCAAGGTCAAAATAAAGCTCATTGGTATCGGCAAGCTCTCCCTCCAGCGCCTTGGAAAGCACCGGCGCGTTATTCGCGTCCAGCGTTCCATCGATCGAAATATACAGTTTATCTCCGTCGCGTTTCTTTTCTACAGTAGTCATGATCTTTACTCCTTTTTGCTCTTTTTTATTTTTATTTCTTCTGCTCTTTTAATAACCTTTTCAACCCATTCATCATCCGGCGCGTCCAGCTGGTACGCTTCAAACCCATTCGCTCTTGCACCGGTACAGATCACGGTCTCGTCATCCACATGAAGGGAGATGCGGTAGTTGCTCGGCATTTTCTGAGGCAGGATCGTCGGATTGTCCCGCTGCACTTCCTTCTGATGGCGGATCGCATTGACGATCCCGTCAAACTTCACGCCGTAATGCCTGAACAAAGATTTGATATAATGCTCCGACCGGAAAGAAGAGGTATAGACCCATACTTCATAGCCAAGCTCCTGCAGCTTGTTGATGAGCCGCGGCGTTCCCTCCCGCAGCCGTTCCTTATAGATCTTCCGAAAAGGAAACGGGAGCGGCGGTTCGGTCTTATGCGTATCGGGCGATACAAACAACACCTCGTCCAGATCGAAGGAAACCCTCATTTTTATCTGGTCATTCCGTCTACTCATTCTTATCTATTTCCCCCAACCGTTCCACAACATAAACAGCCCAGTTCGATACATCCTCCGGGATATCATATTCCTGGAACTCGCCGGTGGAGGAGCTGTCCTTTGTAACCACAAGCATGTCATTATCGATATGGATCGTCTTTTCGTAATTGTTGTCGATCAGTTTCAACATTTCCTTTGCCGCTTTCGACCGGGCATATCGTTCCCCGCCCGTACCGGTGATGATGCCGTTCACGCTGACCGCATAACGCTCAAAAAAGTCCTTGATATCATCAATGGAATAGTAGTCCGCGGAATAGACCCATACATCAAAGCCGGTCTTATTGAGATGATGAAACAGCGACGGGATCCCCTTACGGATGCGTTTCTTGAGCTTGGCCCCGCCGGCGCTCTTCGGTTCCTCTTCCAGCTCAGGATCGCCCTCATTTCGAAAGATCACTTCATCGAGGTCCATCGTCACGCGTTTATCATGTTTGGAGTTTTCGAGCATGGTCTTGATATCCGATTCGAGCGCCAGATTCACGATCTTGATCGGGACCGCTTTCAGTCCCGCTTTCATCGCCGCCGCCCACCGATGATGTCCGTTTAAGAGCATGTACCCGTCCGGGCTTGTCTTTTCCACGATCAACGGCTCGAAAGGATCCGCGGAGCGGATCGATCCCATATGATTGATGTCGTTCACATAATCCTGGATGATCCGAAAACTCGGCCCGATATCCTTAAAACAGAATTCATCATCCGGATTCACATGCAAGGTGTCCGGATCTACGTGTTTCACCGTAAAACGCTCCATCGCGCTTGCCTTGATCGGAATGTATTTCCCCCTCTCATCCTCGATCCTTTGCATAAGCATTTTGTCAAAACTGATATCCGCCATTTTTCTCTCCTGTATGGTAAATTTTAGATTGATATATCCGTTCAAAATTTTATCAGTTTTTGCCAGTTTTCGCAATCTTGAACGGGCGTATTTTTGCCTTATTTCGGCTGCAGGGATAAAGCGTATTCACTTGCATACATTTCGCGCAGCGCCTCCGCCTTATTATACTGTTCGCCGATGATAAATTCCTTCGACCAGGTCATAAAATACGCCCACGGCACATTAGAATCTTCCAGCATCTTTATATCCGGCAGATACCCGATCTCTGCCAGCGCCGCCACCTTTGTTTCCGTCGTATTTTTCCGCAGGAGGTCATATTCTTCCCGGTAATCCGTCTTTTTGTATTCCGGAAGGTACACATCCATCGAGATCACATCCACATACTCATCCCCGGGATACCCCTCGCGGAGTGGGCAGTTCCAGACCCACAGGAGATTATTCAGCTTCTTCTCCTCCACATAGTAATGAAACATCAGTTTATAGAGTTCTTTCGCCACAGCCGCTCCCTTAGCGCCCCACCAGAACCATTCGCCGTCAGCTTCATGAAACGGCCTCCACAGGATCGGGATCCCCGCATCCTGAAACCGTTCGAGTTCCTTTGCGATCACATCCATGTCACGGAAAAATGCGGCTCTCTCTTTGGCCCCCTCTTTTAAGACCTCCCGCGCGTCAAAGTCCGTGTGCTCGGCATAAAAGCTCTTATCCCTTCCGCCCACCGGCGAATACCAGTGAAACGTAAAGGTCAAGATCTTCTCCGGGTCCTTCCCCCATTCGAGCGCCGTATCGAGAGTCCCCTTATTCTCCTCAACCTCGGTAAGACACTCCTTGGAAGCGTCGCCGTAATTGATGTTCGGAGAATACGCGAGCAGCTCAAACCCGCAGAGCTTCGGGATCCTTCCCGTCTTTTCACGGATATATTCCACCTCCTCCATCGGCTTTGTCTGCGTATGCTGGCCTGTGATCAGCCTCTTTCCTGCGCCTTCCTCCAAATATTGAAGAAGCGCGCAGGCCTCTTTTGTTGCATGTTCATTCACCGGTTTCTGCATCTTATTCCTCCATTTTTTCTATTCACGGCCGGGCCGCGCCCGATCTTCGTTTCTGCCGAGACGGTTTATCATGGTACAGCTGTGGCCGCTTCCCCCCTCGCCGCCAGCGCCGGCCCGATGGAGAGCCCGAGATCTTCATT
>JAEESA010000298.1 GCA_016286115.1 Lachnospiraceae bacterium | reverse complement strand
GGAGGCGGCGGCAGCGACGACGGATCGGGCGACGGCAGCGGCGCCGGCGGAAACGGCGACGGCTCAGGCGACGGCAGCGGCAGCGGCTTAGGCGACGGCTCGGGTGACGGCTCCGGCAGCGGATCGGGCGATGGCTCCGGGGACGGTTCCGGCAGCGGCAGCGGGGACGGTTCCGGGGATGGCTCCGGCAGCGGCTCTGGCGACGGCTCGGGTGACGGCAGCGGCGACGGTTCCGGGGATGGCGGCGCAATGGATCCGGATGACTTCAACGACGGTCTGAATGACGCGATGGACGACGCCTTCGGAAAAGACTTAGGCGATATGGACGCTTCGGATAAGGCAGCGCTCTGTGCGGCGTGCTTCGATTTCGGAAACGGAAGAGGAGACGGGTCTGATGCGGCCAGAAAAGCGGCGCTTCAGTATGCGATGGATCTGCTCAGGCAATTGCTGAAAGACGACAACGGCTTTATCTACCAGCAGTTCAAGGCGGATATGAAGAAGGAATACGTGAATTTGGCGGCCATCGATAAATGCATGTTCTGGACGAAGCTGCGGTATGTGCATAAGGACGACCATGAGACCATGAGCCAGACCCTCGGTTCCGTAAGCTGGCTGTTCCAGATCGGGAACAACAAGGGGGAAGACTCCACCGGCAATCATTTCACGATGGAGGAAGCGACGAAGACCCAGGCGGATCCTTACATCCTTAAGGGGAATAACACGAAACAGTATCCGTTCATCGATGAAACTGACTGCGGAAAGCTTCTGAAATGTACCTGTTATTATATACCGACCACGGATATCGCGATCCTGCTCACGGAGAAGATGGACGCGCGGATCACAGAGCTTCTGAATGCGCTGGAAAAGGCCTTCAGTAAATAAAGTAAAAAAATTAGCAGAAAGGAAAAAAAGATGGCTGATTATACCATCATCGCGGATGTTAGTTCGTATATAATATCAGTACTGAGAAAACGAATGTGTCCGGAGCCGATACCCTCTCCGAACAACATCGAAGTCAGTTCGCCCGCGTCACAGGACGTGGACTACATCCTCGGCGTATATCTTTACGATATCAAAGAGGAGAATGACGTGGCCCGCCCGGGTATGATCCGAAAGGGACGGGTACAGTTACAACAGCCGCCAAGGCCGTATAGCTTATACTATATGGTTTTTATAAACGGTTCAGGTCAGGCCGGCCTGAAAGACGGAGACCTGCAGAAGATCTTCGGGAGAGTGGCGCAGATCGTAAACGACCACAATTCCGTACTCCCGAACGAACTGCAGAACTGGCTGGACACGCGGGAACCTCCTATCGTACTGTCGCAAGCAGTGATAAGTCTGGAGGAAAAAGTTCGGGTGTGGAGTGCGATCAATAAGCCTTATCAGATCAGCCTCTTCTACAAGGCGGCACCCGTATTCCTGTCGAGCGAGACGATCGTTACACCGCCTCGCGTGGTCGATGCCGAATTCGGCCTGCATATTACCGGCGAAGAGACCGGAAGAAGGTAGAAAGGAGGGAAGTCAATTAAGTGGATGGAGCTGTCATCCGTTGCAGACTGGATCTGATGTTGCGATTGGTCGATACGACAACGGGCGCAGTGATCAACGAGGGAGATGCACGGTTTTACTGGAACGACGTTTTCTTCAGACCGATCGCCAAGGGCGAGGGCGTACATATCTTTTTGAACCACGGCAGAGACAATGGTCTCATGCATATCGAGGTAAAAGGATTTGACCCCAAGGACGTGACGGTCGATTATGAGAAGCTTGATGAAAGGCTTCCCGGGATCGATGTATTCCTGATACCGTCGGAGAATACACGTCGAGGAGGTGAAGTAATTACCTTTTCCGGACATCTTTCCAAACTCGAATCGATCGAAGCGATCGACATCAGCAAGCCAGTGTGCAGCATCAATGAGTACAACGCCAAGAAGAACATCATGTCCCTGTTTTTGCCGGGCAAACGGCTGATCATGGATGATGTACATTACGGACTTGTGAACCAGGCAGAGCAGATGTTCGAACACATGACCGTGACGGAAGCGGTATCCGAAGTGACGATACGTCTGGCTGAGCCCTTAAAGGAACCATACCAGGTGAACGCGCCGATCTGCCGCGTGATCTTCGGGGATGTGGACAAGAAGGGCAATTTCGTCTTCCGCGTGCGGGACCGCGGAGGAAACCAGAACTACCTGTTCAGACTTGTTGTGAACGGGGAGGAACGGTTTATGAACGTGGATATGGAGCATCTTGAGGATGTGAAGCTGTCCGCGGCAAAGAAAAGACCCGTAAAACCGAGTGAAGAGGAGGAGAAGAAGGCAGAAGAAAAGCCAGCACCCAAAACTTAACTCGGATAGATTGGAGGGAAGGCCCAATGGGTTTAATGGTAGTAGCAGGAGCACAGATCGCTTGCACATTTGGTCAGGTAGGAAATCTGAACGTCACATCAAATCTGAAAAGACTGTGTGGCGGGAAGCCGATCGCGACCGTTAAGGATGCGCAGGCAATGGCGAACATTACACCCTGCGGAATGTGTTCATCAATGGCGAACCCGCAGGTTGCTGCAGCTACAGCAGCGGCGCTCGGTGTACTGACGCCGCAGCCCTGTATCCCCAACCCCACAGGAATGTGGATCGGGGGACAGATGAAGGAAATGATCGAGGGCAGCCCGATCCTGACACAGGATGCGAAATGCATGTGTTCATGGGGAGGATCGATCTCGATCGTAAACCCGGGTCAGACCAAAATGGTCGCCGGTTAAGGCGAAAAAACATTTACTGAAAGGAGTATTATTCTTATGCCAGAATATTTTTCACCAGGCGTATACGTTGAGGAATACGATAATTCCCCTCGTAGCATTGAAGGAATCGGAACCAGCACAGCCGGCTTCGTAGGAATGGCAGAAAAGGGAGCCACCAGCGGCGCTCCGACGCTTGTTACGAATTTCCGCAGCTTTTCAAGACAGTTCGGCGGATTCTTATCCGAATATACACACGGCGAATATCGCTTCCTTGCAAATGCTGTAGAACAGTATTTCGCAAATGGCGGCACCCGTTGCTACATCTCCCGTGTTATCCCGCCGGATGCAAAGGCAGCTAAGGCTGACAAGGGCGTATTAAAGCTCACTGCAGCGAATGAAGGAAAGTGGGGCAACCGCATCCAGGTTTCCTTTAACACAGCTACCAGAAAGAAAATGCAGCTGATCGCCAAGAGTGGCGAGAACAGCTACGTTGCCAAGAGCGTGGATGGCTTCCGCGAAGGCGACATCGTTCTTTTCGACGGCGAGTACAACAAGATCGCTACCATCTATGACGAGACCGTATCGTTTGAGAATGCCTTTACGAAGGATGTGGTAGACGAGGGTGTGATCCCGCAGAAGGTTGTACAGCTCGTTACCTTTGATATGCAGGTTCGGTTCAACGACGACGTAGAAAACTACGCAGACGTGACCCTGAACAGCACCGCACCGACCTTCATCGGCGCAAGACTTGCGCAGAGCGAACTGGTCAAGGCGGAAGTAAAGCCCAGCACGGCAGTAGGAAATCCGGTAGCGGAGATCCTCGGCGACGATCTTGAGAGCGGCATGTTCGTCCTTGAAGGCGGCAGTGACGGCTCCATCGGCAAAGTAAATGCCGGCACATTCATCGGCAAGGATGAAGGCCCGGACGGAAGAACCGGTCTCCAGTCCTTCCTTGAGAATGAAACAGTCGCTA
>JAEESA010000297.1 GCA_016286115.1 Lachnospiraceae bacterium | reverse complement strand
GGTAGAGCACTTGACTTTTAATCAAGGTGTCGGGGGTTCGAATCCCCCGTGGCTCATTCTCGGTGAAGGCCTTGGAATCCTTTATTTGAAGGGTTTCGGGGCTTTCTTTTTTGTGCCGAAACAATTCCTTTCGCCGCCCTGCGCATAAAAAGAGCAGCCCCGTTCGGAGCTGCTCTGCTTAATTAGATTTCCACAAATTTATTTTCCGGATTCCCGTTGATCACGTAATACGCGCGGCGTTCCTCCAGATTAAGATAAACCTGCATGGACTTGATGTTCCCGGGGCGATGACCGTCCGCCTTGTAGGCTTCCTCCACTCTCGCGCGGATCGTTTCCGGCGTGACGTTGATCTGTGCGCCGTTATATTCCAGGAACGTGGTCATTTCGGGAGTCCCTGCCTTCTGCGGAGCTTTTGCTGCAGCAGGTTTCTTCGCGGGCGCTGCTTTCTTCGCCGGCGCAGCCTTCTTTGCCGTCGTTTTCTTTGCCGTTGTTTTCTTCGCTGCTGCCTTCTTTACTGCAGGCTTCTCTTCCTTCTTTTCCGGTGCCTTCTCAACCGGTTTCACTGCTTCCGGCGCCTTCGCCACGGGCTTTGCCGCTTCGGGAGCCTTTGCTGCAGGTTTCGCGGCTGCCGGAGCCTCTTTCTTCGGTTCCGCCTTCACCGGTTCTGCCTTCTTCGGCTCTGCCTTCACAGGCTCTGCCTTCTTCGGTTCCTCTTTCTTCGGCTCTGCCTTCACAGGCTCTGCCTTCTTCGGTTCCTCTTTCTTCGGCTCCGCCTTTACTTCCGGCTTGACCTCAGGCTTTGCAGCCGGCTTTACTTCTTCCTTCTTTACTTCTGTTTTCGCCGGGGCAATGATCTCTTTTTTCTCAGAGACCGTCAACGCCGTACTCGGTTTCATCACCGGGCTCATGGCCTGTTTCGCCTTGTCCATAGCTTTTCCTACTGTGCTTTTCTTGCGACTTTTCTTTGCCATAACTATCCTCTCCCTCATATTGAGATTTCATACCAACATATCGCATTCTATCACTTCTTTTCTTTTATCGCAACCATAAGTAATCTTATTTGGAATCGTAAGCCGAAAATTACATTACGACACCTTCGCATAGAAAAAATCAGCGCACATGATGCACGCTGATTTTTATATAACTTATCTTACAAGAAGAAGAGGCTCTGCTTCGCCGACGCCAAAGCCGTAGCTTGCGGCGCCGCCGGAATCTACCTGGCTTTTCAGCATCTCGATCGCCCGCGTAAGGTCCGCTCTGCGAAGCGTGTTTCCTGTGCATTTATCGCCTTCCGCCCTGTGCCTTAATGCGATCGCCTTCACCGCTGCGTCACAGAGCTTGCGGATCTCTCTTGCGTTTCCGTACTGCTTGCCCTTCGTCTTCCTGCAATCGGATATGAACTGACGCACCAGTTCGGCAACGCCCCGTCCCGGCGCGTATCCTCTCTCACGGATCATCTCTTTGAAGATGCCGGCAAGCTCGTCCTGCGTGTAATCATCGAAATGGATCACGGAGCTGATCCTGGAGTTCAACCCCTGATCAAGCTTCAAAAACCGCTTTGCTTCCCCGGGATAAAACGCGAAGATCACCGTCACATTCCGGTACACCTCCATGTTCCGCACAAACTCCTTCACTGCTTCCTCCAAAAAGCCGCCGGAGTTTTCGTTGAGGAAGAACCCCGCCTCATCTACAAAGAGCACGCCTCCTTTGGATCGTTCAAACAGCTCCGATACCAGCGGCGCCGTATGTCCCACATATTTTCCGATGATGTCCTTCCGCTCCGCCACGGTAAAGACCCCGTTGGAGAGGCCCTCTTCGGAAAGAAGGTTCGCCAGGAGCCTGGCTCCGAAAGTCTTTCCTGTGCCGGGGTTTCCTTCAAAGATCATATGCCGGCTGGAAAGAACCGCCTTGCTGTTCCGTTTCCGTTCCCATTCCACGGCGATAAACTCTTCCGCAGCCTGTTTCAGCGGCTTCAGGCCGATCCTCTGCATCAGCGAGCAGTCTGTCGTCTTCTCATCCGGATCCAGCATGTCACAGAAATGTTTCTCTTCAAATGACGTTTCTTCCGGATCCATGCGAAGCCTTGCCATCGAGAAGGCCCGGCTGAAGGCTTCTTCACTGATCACAGGGCCGCTCTTCTTCTGGATCACGCTGATCACTCTGGAGAGGAGCTTCTGGTCACGGAACGGAACCCCGCCAAACTCCGCCATTTCTTCCGCGATCCTTTTGTAGTAACCCGGATCCATATCCGGAAGGCGGATAATGTCATATCCCCGTTCAAAGAGAAGCCTCCGGATCTCCGGATGGTCCTTCAGCGCGCCGGGAATACCGACAAAAACGTTGGTGTGTCCAAGGACTGACATGGCTGCGCACTGATCCGGAAGAAGCGCCGGAGTCAGGCCCCTAAAGAGAAACCCTCCGGTCAGCATATTCTGCGCCGCACCGGCCAGATTGACACAGGCCGAAGCTTTGATCACAAAGGGATTTCCCGTTTTCCTGTCTTCCCCGTAATCCTTTCCGAGGTCCACCTCGATGATCGCGTTGTCAATGAAGTTTTCTTCTGCTTCCCACAGGTCTCCCGTCTCTTCAAATTCATTCTCGTAAAGATTTACATTCTCGACCAAGATCTGCGCAGTCTTGCGGATCCGGTTCCAGTCGTCCGAGACCAGGACCACCTTCATGAAGCCGGTATCCCTGTCTCCCTCTCCGGCCTCTTCGATTATCCTCTTTCTCCTCGCAACATAATCCCGCAGCGGTTTCTCGTATTCCTTATAGTCCGAGCAGGGGATCCAGTTCGGATGAGACAGGACATCCGCGTGATAAACATTTGCCACATTGGCTCCATAGATCACCGTATAGGGCATTTTCCCTTCAAAATAATCTTTATACAGATCGTACATATTCCTCACCTCCCCTTCTATAACACCTTATCCACGATGCCGTATTCCACTGCTGCCGTCGCTGACATCCAGAAATCGCGCTCTGTATCCCGTTCGATCTCCTTCAGCTTCTTACCGGTGTTTTCGGAGAGGCTCCTGTTTAATACCTGCCTGGTCTCCTTGATGTGTTCCGCCGCGATCAGCATGTCGCTGCTCTGCCCTTCGATCCCGCCGGAAGGCTGATGGATCATCACCTCGGCATGAGGCAGGATCAGCCTCTGTCCTTTGCTTCCTCCGGAGAGGATCACGGCTCCCATCGAAGCGGCGTGCCCGACGCAGACCGTAGACACAGGGCTCTTTATCAGCTTCATGGTGTCGTAGATCGCCAAACCCGCGCTGACGGATCCGCCGGGGCTGTTGATGTACATGGTGATCTTCTCCTGCGCTGTGTTGTCGAGATACAGAAGCTGGGATATGACGGACGCCGCCATATCGTCTTCGATCTCTCCTGTCAGAAGCACGATCCGGTTCTCCAGATTAATGGAAAAAAGATCCTTGCTCCCTGTTTCATTGCTGATGATCGGGTTCAGTAACATTTTTCTACCTCCTGTTTTTTGTTTTTTCAGATCACAGCCACAGGATAACATAGCCAGCGTCTCGCTTTCGGACAGATCTGTCCGATTAGAAATTTTTTTCGTGTATTATAAAGGCAGGTTTACGAGGATGCGTAAAATACACGCCCGTAAGAAAAAGCAAAGGAGAACGATAAATATGAACATTCTTTCAGCAGATGCATGGATGGAGAAGATCAGCGAAGAAAAAAAGGACGGGATCCTCATCGC
>JAEESA010000296.1 GCA_016286115.1 Lachnospiraceae bacterium | reverse complement strand
CTGCGCTTTATGCTCTATTAGAAAACCCTTCAAAATACCCCTTCTGATACAGTCATCGACCGCTCTCGTAACGGCCTCTCTTAACGACCACTCCTGATCATATTTTCGAACAACAGCCACGAACTCCGCATACTCCGACAGAGTCCTGCACTTCTTAAGCACATCTGCCCCGCTTCCGTAGTTGACATTTATGACCCTTACAACAAGCTCCAGCTCCGGTTCGGGCTCATGTTTCGCATACATATCTGAGAGACGGTACTCCGAATCTTTAATCTCTTCCTCGCCGTTATAAAACACCACAAATTTCGATGCCGGGATCATCACCCGCTTTGACCCGTACAGGTTTCTCTCAGCTGTTATAGCCTGCAGAAGATCGGCCACATAGAACAGGGCGCTAAGCGGGACATTGGGGTTCACCGTCGACTGGTGTTCATATAAGCTCAGACAGTCATGAAACACAAAGGAAACATCGTTCCTCATTCCCAAACACATCGCATCCTTCAGGGTATTGACCACCAGCTCATCCGCATCTTCATACTCCGAGTTATTCAGCGCATTGTACAGCTGAAGCAATTCATTTCGGTTTTCTCCGAACAGAAGCCTGAAAACCGTATCCTTATAATTACGATTGGCTCTCCCGGCCCTTCTCTTCTTCCTTTTCATTTACATATGTCTCCTTTCTTAAAACAATAAATCCAGGAGCCATACATCAAGCTCCTGCTACCTGTGTTTGTGAAATAGCATGAGCTTTATCGAGCGTGCGCTCAGGAACCGGCGGAACCGCCATCATGCTAATCGGGCTTTGCTGCCCTTGAACTGATTACAGTATATCATTACTACAAGAGGAGTTCAATGCTGCTATACTAAAGTTTGTTCCGAAGCGCACGGTTTGTTACTATTCACAGCCCAATGTCAGTAAGTTAAGGTTAGATATATTTGAAGGAATGGTTAAAAACAGGAACATTGAGCTACTGCTACGAAGCTGGATCGCTGCTCATGCGGGTAGTTAGAAGCACAGAAAGAGAGAATACAACATTTAAGGTATGACAAATAGACAGATTCACATCTGCCTCAAAATAGTATATGATACCAGTTGATGGACAGGCTGTTCCTATGCGGCGCGATAAATAAAATACCGCGGTTTTCGGAAGTGCGCAGTTTGCAGACGGTTGTACTTTCTGTTTTCCCGAATAGGTATCAGTTCTCTTGTGAGGAGAGCCATCACATCAATCGGGTTTTCCTCTGCGGACAGGCGGAGGAAGACCCTGCATATATGGGCTGCAACACTAAAATTTACTTTGTAGGAGTGTTTCCTTTTTGCTTTTTCCATCACGGTGCTGTTTATCATTGCCTCTGTCAGGTTATAGGCTATGAGACGCGCCCAGATTTCCTGCATGATAAGTTCGGGTTTGAATGAATGAAAATTGCTTAGCCCTATGGTGTATTTAAGCTTTCTGAAAGAGGATTCTACATTCCACCGGGCATAATAAAGCTCTTTGAGGCGTTTAGGAGGGAATTCCTCAGCGGGCAGGTTTGTGACAAGGCATTCAAAACTGTCGTCTGAAAGTTTAACCCTGACTACACGGAATGAAATAGGGTATGTATCATTTGAACCATACTCAATGTAGTCAAAGGAAGTAGCAGCGTCTATGAAGCGGCGATAAGTATCACCGCAATCAATCTTTGAGGAATGGCTCCTGACCAGAGTGACATTAACAGTAATATCAAATGTCTCATCATCGGGGAAGTCGAACTTTCCTACGAGCCCTTTTTGATGGATGTCCTTTGTTCTAAAAAGAAAAAACTGTCCATTCTGGATTACGTGAGCCATGTTGTTGTAAGAGCAATAGCCCCTGTCACCGATGTAGACATTCTTAGATCCGGGTACAACGGGATGTCTGTCAACAATGGTGCAAAAGGCACGAAATTCGTCCTTTTGGTGAACCGGCTGCAAGAGAGCGGCTGTATACAGATGAGAGCCCAGATCCTGAAATGCGTTGATATGAATGCTATACGCACCCTTGATTGAGTTGCCCGGAGAGATGAAGTATTCGTCGGGTGGAGAATACTTGTCATTGCTGAAAAATGATGCGGTGGAACCGTCTGCCGCAAGAAGTCGATAGCCTGAGTATCCGTCAGTGCAAGACGTAATCGATCCAGTGAAGCTGTCAAATACTTTTTTCAGCGCTTCGGGTTTGAGTTTCTCACGTTGCTGAAAGAACGCAGAAGAAGACGGTGATTGCGTATTCATACCAAAGAAGTCAAGCAGCTCGTTTTTTGTAGTCGAGGAACCTTCGGCAATCATGAAGCGCATCAGCTTCTCAGGAGGAAGTTTTCGATTACGCGAAAAATCCTTTCCGGGATTTCTGGCATAATCAGAAATAGAAGATGAGACGGAGTCGATTGCGGAGCATAAAAGATTTTTGATTTTTGTGTGTGGCATAAGCACCTCCTTGAAATTGAAACAACGATTACATTTCCAATTTCAAGGGCCGCTCTCGCTACCTCTTATAATTCAATTAGTAGCGAGAGCGGCCGCACATTTTCGGTTCTATGTCAACCCCTTTGGGGAAATTTTTAAAAAAAATTGGGTTAGACCCCTTATGGACTCTAACCCTTTGAGCTTAACTTACTGACATTGGGCTGTGAATAGTAACATTTCATCTTCCTACTCGATTAATAAGTTTTTTAGTGGGATATAAACAGGACACCTCATATGATATGCTTTACCTGTCAGAAGGAAGGAACAGTCTTTATCCTACAGGATAAAATGGAAAGGGAGGAACCGGATATGAATAATAATCTTTGGTATTACTGGGCAAAAAGGCTTCATATAGTGGACGGAAATAACAGGGACTGGTACGGATACTGTGATGATATCTCAAACGAGTGCGACTTAAACGGAGATTCCATCATCCTTGAGACGAAGACCGGTTACAAAGAGTTTTTAAGGAGTAATATCCGGCTCATAGAGTGCGCTTGATGCTCTGCCGGGCGCCTGTAAGCCTCTTATTTTGCGGATCCGGGCGTTCTGCGTAGAAAATACCGGCATTGAAGAGTCTGTTTTTTGTATACTTTTATGGGTTGTGTTTCAGATCTGCATATGATATATATATGACAGTTATTGCTCACGAATTCTTAAGCTTTGAAGAACGGGTCATGGATTCCGGCCACAGTCACGGAGCATCTGCCCGGTTTGGCTGTCAATAACAGTAATATCACAACAGATCTGATGAACGGATCAGGCGGTCATGCCCTGATCCGTCCACAACAGTTTGGATGATCTTATCATCTGTTTGTCCTGCGGCAGGGCTGCCGCACGGATCGTAATGACACTTCTGTACGTTCGTACGGAAATCTTTGGAAGACTCTTTAACAAAATCTTTGTCGGTATTGGATGGTAATATGAAGATCACCGTGCTGATCTGCAACAGTATGTTTTTATCCGAAAGCGTGCTGCGAGAGGGAGAAGCGGGGGAAGTAACAATTGAAAAGCAGGCTTTTCTGCTGAAAAAAAGTCTCAGGATAGGCTTGAGCTTTGACACGGACAACCTTGTGGCGACCTTTATAAGCGGTTTTGGACAGGAGCTTACGAGGGAGCCTCTGGTTATTGCCGAAGACAGCTTTGTACGGCTTACGAGCGGGAAAGGGGAGCTGTTATACCTGGGAGCCTTCGTTTCCGAGGGGGAGAACATAAGGCGTTTTTCGACATCAGGGATAGAGA
>JAEESA010000295.1 GCA_016286115.1 Lachnospiraceae bacterium | reverse complement strand
GCATATGCTGATGAGCCGCGTACGTTCAAACCTGCGATCACGGCTCCGGATGTCGACTAGATCCGTTACTTCCCTGATACGCCGGTCGATCTTACGACAGACTGGCAGACGTTTACTTTTGATGTGGACATGAAGGCGAACAAGACCGACGATAACGGACGTGTCGAGTTCAACATGGGAAAGCAGGGATCTACTGCAACGGTTCATATCAGGAATGTAAAACTTATCAAGAAATAACAGAGATCTTTTTTGTTCAAAAAGTCATACAGTTTTTGAAACGTATTGACGAGGATCAAAAATCGGGTTTATAATACCTACCAGAAAGGTAGGTAAATGAAAAACCATGAAGGATCTTATATATCTGGATAATGCGGCAACGACAAAAGTTGCACCTGAAGTGTTTGATGCGATGCTCCCGTATTTTTGCGAGCAGTACGGAAATCCGTCGAGTGCATATTCTTTTTCCGGTGAGATTGCAAAGAAAGTGACGGAAGCACGAACGTTCATAGCGGGGACGATCGGTGCGGATGAGAAGGAGATATTTTTCACAAGCGGAGGGAGTGAGTCGGACAACTGGGCGATAAAGGGTATCGCAGACAACCTTCGCGACAAGGGGAACCACATCATCACGACAAAGATAGAGCATCATGCAGTGCTTCATACATGCGGGTTTTTGGAAAAGCATGGATTTGAGGTGACATACCTTGATGTTGATGAGAACGGGCTTGTCGATCCGGGACAGGTTGAAAAAGCGATAAAGCCTTCGACGATACTCATATCCGTCATGTTTGCAAACAACGAGATCGGAACGATCCAGCCGATACAAAAGATCGGCGAGATCTGTCGCAGCAGAAACGTATTGTTCCATACGGACGCGGTACAGGCCATCGGTCATATTCCCGTGAATGTTAAGGACGATAACATCGATATGTTATCCGCCTCCGCGCATAAGTTCCATGGTCCGAAGGGCGTCGGTTTTCTCTATGTAAAGAAAGGGATCCGGCTCACCAATCTGATCGAGGGCGGAGCGCAGGAACGCGGAAAACGCGCGGGAACGGAAAATGTACCGGCGATCGCAGCCATGGCAGAGGCGTTGAAAGAAGCCGCTGCGGCCATGAAGGAAAACACGGAGCATCTTAAGCGAATGCGGAAGCTCCTGGTGGACGGGCTGTGTCAGATCCCGCATTGTGCATTAAACGGCGATGCCGACGTAAGACTTCCCGGAAATGTGAATTTCTGTTTCGAGGGGATCGAAGGGGAATCTCTTCTCCTTCTCCTTGATGACAAGGGAGTTGAAGCTTCTTCCGGCAGCGCCTGTACTTCCGGCTCACTGGATCCGAGCCACGTGCTTCTGGCGATCGGCAGAGTGCACGATGTGGCGCACGGATCCCTTCGATTAAGCATCGGAGAAGAGATCACAGAGGAAGATGTGAATTACATCATTCAAACGGTTAAGGACATTGTGGAATACCTGCGCGGGTTCTCCCCGATCTGGAGAGACCTGATGGCAGGAAAGAAGAAGTTCATTTTATAGGAAGAAAGGGGAAAAGATGGCCTTATACAGTGAAAAAGTGATGGATCATTTTCGCAATCCGCGTAATGTCGGTGTGATCGAGGATGCGAACGGGATCGGAGAAGTCGGAAATGCAAAATGCGGGGATATAATGAAGATGTATCTGAAAATTGAGGATGATATCGTGCAGGATGTGAAGTTCGAAACCTTCGGCTGCGGAAGCGCGATCGCATCCAGTTCCATGGCAACCGAGCTGATCAAGGGGCAGCCGCTCAGCGAAGTCAGGAAGCTGACAAATAAGGCGGTTGCGGAAGCGCTTGACGGTTTGCCGGATTACAAGATGCATTGCAGCGTTTTGGCAGAAGAAGCGATCCAGAGCGCTCTCGAGGATTACGAGAGCAGAAAAGAAAAGTGATGAAAAGGAGAAAATGAAAATGAGTGAATATAAATTTGAAACCTTACAGCTCCATGTCGGACAGGAAGAACCGGATCCGGCAACTGATGCCCGCGCGGTACCGATCTATCAGACCACTTCCTATGTGTTCCGCAACAGCAAGCATGCAGCCGATCGTTTCGGACTTGCCGATGCCGGAAATATTTACGGAAGACTGACCAACTCCACACAGGACGTGCTGGAAAAAAGGCTCGCGGCCTTAGAAGGCGGAAGCGCGGCGCTTGCGCTTGCTTCCGGCGCGGCGGCGATCACTTATACGATCGAAGCCCTGGCGGCGAACGGCGGCCACATCGTGGCACAGAAAACGATCTACGGCGGAAGCTATAATCTGCTGGCGCATACACTGCCGCAGTACGGCATCGAAACGACGTTTGTGAACGCGCATGACCTTGCCGAAGTCGAAGGCGCGATCAAAGAAAACACGAGAGCGATCTATCTGGAAACGCTCGGAAATCCGAACAGCGATATTCCTGACATTGACGCGATCGCAGAGCTGGCGCATAAACACGGACTGCCGGTTGTTGTGGACAATACGTTCGGCACGCCGTATCTGATCCGCCCGATCGAGCACGGCGCGGATATCGTGGTGCATTCCGCCACCAAATTCATCGGCGGGCACGGCACCACGCTGGGCGGCATTATCGTGGAAGCCGGCAAGTTCGACTGGAAGGCGTCCGGGAAGTATCCGAATATCGCGGCGCCAAATCCGAGCTATCACGGCGTATCCTTCTATGATGTGGTCGGTCCGGCAGCATTTGTGACCTATATCCGGGCGATCCTGCTCCGCGATACCGGCGCAACGATCTCTCCGTTCAACGCATTCCTGCTCCTGCAGGGCGTGGAGACCCTCTCTCTTCGGCTGGAACGGCACGCAGAGAATACGAAGAAGGTTGTGGAATTCCTTTCGAAGCATCCTTCTGTGGAAAAGATCAACCATCCGTCGCTCCCGGATCATCCGGATCATGCGCTGTATGAGAAGTATTTCCCGAACGGCGGCGCTTCCATCTTTACGTTCGATATCAAGGGCGGCCAGGAAGAAGCGTGGAAATTCATCGACAATCTGAAGATCTTCTCACTCCTCGCCAACGTGGCGGATGTGAAGAGCCTCGTGATCCATCCGGCAACAACGACGCATTCGCAGCTTTCCGAAGCGGAACTCGCCGATCAGGGGATCCATCCGAATACGATCCGGCTTTCCATCGGAACCGAGCATATTGACGATATCATCGCGGACCTTGAAAACGGATTCAAGGCGATCGGATGATCAAATCATCATTTTCTTTATTGATAATTTGGCGCAAATTAAGTGTTTTGTTGAAAATTTATGTGTTGATTTAAGAAAAGGAGAAATAACCATGGCAAATATATATAAAGGAACATTGGGACTGATCGGAAACACACCGCTTGTAGAGGTGACAAACATTGAAAAGGAACTGGGCCTTGAGGCAACGGTTCTGGTAAAACTCGAATACTTTAACCCGGCAGGATCCGTCAAAGACAGGATCGCAAAGGCAATGATCGAAGACGCGGAAAAGAAAGGTCTTCTGAAGGAAGGGTCCGTGATCATCGAGCCCACATCCGGCAACACCGGTATCGGTCTTGCGGCGATCGCAGCGGCAAAAGGATACCGTATCATCTTAACCATGCCGGAGACGATGAGTGTGGAGCGTAGAAATATCCTCAAAGCATACGGCGCAGAGCTGGTGCTGACGGAAGGTGCAAAGGGCATGAAGGGCGCGATCGCAAAGGCGGAGGAACTGGCAGG
>JAEESA010000294.1 GCA_016286115.1 Lachnospiraceae bacterium | reverse complement strand
GGCAAGGCATTTGAAGGACTGCTGAAGAGGTATTTTGGTTAATCCGTGAAGTACATATTCATTCTTCTGGTGGTGCTGATCCTTTGCGTAATAGCGGGATCAGCACTTGCCGCATTATTGAATCGAATAAAGAAAAAGAAGGGGAAGGCGCCCTTTCACGCCGTGACAACCGTCATCCTTGCGGCCGTTTTCTCGATCCTGATCGTGGCTGCGCTGACGTTTGGCTACCTCGGCGTTTATTATCACGCCGATCCGGACGCAAAAGCATATTTGACCGGCTCATACGCCGTTCCGGTCACAAAGATCGAACACGGCTATTTTCTGGATGGGCCGGGGACGGAGGAAGCTCTGATCTTTTACCCGGGCGGCAAGGTGGAGGCCGAAAGCTACGCGCCGATGTTATACTCCCTCGCCATGAAGGGGGTGGATGTCTTTCTCATGGACATGCCGCTTCGCATGGCGATCTTTGCGCCAAACCGCGCGGACGAGGTCCTGTCGCAATACGACTACAGCGAATGGCTTATCTGCGGCCATTCTCTGGGCGGAATGATCGCGGCGGGTTATTACTTGGACCATATGGACAGCCTCGACGGCCTGGTCCTCCTCGCCGCCTACAAGATCGGCGACCCTTACGAAGGCGGAAAGCTGCTTTCCCTATACGGCAGCGAGGATAAACTCCTCAACCGGGAGATGTACGAAGCAGACCGGGAATTCTGGCCGCCGGACAGCACGGAAGTCATCCTCGAAGGCGGAAACCACTGCCAGTTCGGAAACTACGGCTTCCAACGCGGCGACGGCGAAGCGACGATCTCACGAGATGAGCAGCAGTCGCAGACCGTGGAGGAGATTTTGAATTTTATGGAATAAAATTAAAGAAAGATATAAAAAGTCGGATCAGTGCAGTGATCCGGCTTTTTGTTGCAAATATTTGGATTGCAAATTGGATGTCAAAACGATAATTGGCGAAAAATCAAATATTGAATAAGAAATTAAAACTTCTTATAAATAATCAACTGTACTTCATCGCTCTTGATCCCGACGCGGACATTGTCGGCAAGCTTCGCAACGATGGACTTCTCCAGCTCGTCCCAGGCCTGATCCGCAAACTGATTTTCGCCCATGGCATCATGCACGTCTTTCTTGTACTCCGCCAGTGACCAGCTCTGCGCCACAGCTGTAGAGCTTCCTTCCATGCTTTCCATGCCCCAGTTCCCGTAGGCGAGCGACCCCATCTTTCCGTATTTCATCTGCAGCTGGTCAACGGACTCATAATTCTCGAGGCTGACCTCGATCAGATCCCTGATCTTCCCCATCAAAGTTTTGGCGGCCATATTCTTGCCTGTGGTGGATACGGAGAGAAGGTCCGAACGCTTTCCGCGGTTCATCTCGGTTTTGGCGTGAAGATGGATCTCGCAGGAATTCTCGTCTCCCTCGATCCAGAAGAGCGCGCTGAATTCGCCGGTGATCGCCCGCACCATCCCGAGAGTTTCTTCCGAAAGCAGGCGGACATTCAAAGCATCCTGTTTCGCGAGGTGATTATATCCGGAAAAGTTCTCCGTCTCGTCGAGAGCGGCAACGATCCCTTCTCCGTTATTGTTTACAAAGATCTGACGTGTTTTCATCCGCGTGTGCTCCTTTTCAATAATTTATTCTGGTTATTCCAGGCACCTGTAATTTCAAATATTCAGATTTGTGGTATGATTACATAAAATGATCACATACATAATACGATTTTATCCGATATTGGTGGATTTGAACAGAGGTTTAAGCAATATTGTTTCTGCTTGCCGTTGCAACTCGAAAAATCCTTTTCTCAAACATCGTGATGCGCGCCAATAGAAAGGTTTAGCAAAATTATTAAATTCAGTATTAAGTAAACAGACCAATTTGCCGATATATAATTGGTTGCGTGGACGCATTTATAAGCGCATGGCTGCAAACAACACCATGACGAACGCAGGTCGTTAGGCAACCGCTGATTAAAGCGTTATTCGGAGCGGCCTTCTTCTGCGTTTCCTTAGCAGCCGGATCATGGGTTTTGACCCCGGAGAGCGAGTTTTGTCTGAGAGATCGCGGGTAAGAGTATGAAAGAAAAATTGATGAAAAATTCCGAGAAACTGCTGATGCTGCCATTGATCTTCGTCATTGGCTATCTGCCGCTTCTTCTTCATGTGCATTTCTACGACACCGGGCTCCCCGCCTACGATTGGGGGCCCCTGGAGGAACCGGAGGAGGCGGATCTCTTTTTATGGGTAAAAATGGCAGCGATGATCGTTGCCGGGCTCGTGATGCTGATCCTGTTGATCATTCGCGCCGTCAGAAAGGAGCTCCGCTTTGATCGGGTGCAGAAAATAGCACTTGCGGCGGTGGCCGTTTACGGAGGAATGGTCCTCTTATCCGCACTTTTCTCTAAGCAGCGGTTTCAGGCCTTCTTCGGTTCCTTTGAGATGTTTGAATCCGCCCTCTATATTCTGGCGTGCCTGATCACCTTCGTTTATGCGATGGCCTTTGTCAGTGGGAAGCAGATCCGGTTTCTCGCGATCGGGGCCGCGCCGGGGCTTATTCTCCTGGCGGTTTTATGCATTCTTCAGGCGCTTGGGCTGAACTTCCTGGATTCTTCGATCGTGCGCTATATCATCACACCGCCGGACCTTTGGGCAGAGCTTTCGCAGCTGGATTTCAGCGCTTCCCTGGTCGGAGGCTATGGGACTCTTTATAATCCGAATTATGTGTTGCCGTTTTTTGGCTTTATTCTGTTCGCGGCGTGCTGTCTGCTCATTGCGAATAAAGGGCGTACAAAGGCCTGTATTTTCTATATTATTGTGTTGCTCCTGAGCGTGCTTGCGATCTGGGCCTCCGGCTCAAAGACGGCGCTGATCACGCTTCCGGTTACCATTCTGGTGGGTGCTTTTCTGATCTTCCGAGGAAAGCGGCGTCTCCTGATGATCCCGGTTACGATCGGCCTGGCAGGCCTCATTTTCGTCGTCCTTTCCTTACGATATGGCGGAGTGGAAAAGCTGGCCTCCGTCATGTCCGAGAGCTTTTCTTTGACCGGAAGATCCTGGCCTTTGCAGAGTATGATAACTTTTGACGATGGCGTGGTTATGGAGGTGAACGGACACGAGCTCTACTTGTGGTATGATCTGGAAGAGGGTGGCGAAACCGCATCGATCAATGTGTTTTCAGATGAAGAGCAGGTGCCGCTATATGCGGACGAGGAGGGCGTCATCCGGCTTGACGATGAGAAATACAGCATGGTGAAGCTCATTCCTTATGACGAGGAGGGGCAGTTCATTCTTTCCGTCTTCATAGGGAAAAAGGAATTTGAGATCTGCGACTTCGGAGAGCCGCAGGGCTACCTTTACAGAACGCCGTTCGGCAAATTCGTCCCGATGCGCGAGGTGGAAAACGCACAGCTTTTCCCGGAGCAGTTTCTCAACTGGCGTGGAGGGCTGTGGAACAGAACGATCCCGAAGCTGAAGGATCATGTGTTCCTCGGATCCGGCGCGAACACGTTCCTTTATGAATACCCGCAGGACGATTATGTTTATAGGGCAAACCGCGGGGGGAGGCTTTTATATACGTTGGAGGTCAAGCCGCACAGCTTTTTCCTGCAGCAGTGGGTGGAAAACGGCTTGCCGGCGCTGATCGCCTGTATCGCGTTTTATGCAGTTTATTTGATCTGTTCGATCAGACTTTATATGAATGTTCCCATTCAATATTGATCGACCACGC
>JAEESA010000293.1 GCA_016286115.1 Lachnospiraceae bacterium | reverse complement strand
TTATGACCCGGCGATTATGAATATCTGCGATAAAGACCTGAGTTTCTGCTACAAGGATGAGGAGGGTCATGTGAGGGGGTGCCTGCTCATCAGCCGTAATGACCCGGACATGCTGCAGATCGAGCTCTTATGCTGCAGCTGGCAGGGCATGATCATCCGAAGCCTTTTCAGGGCGCTGGCTGAGGCGGTGGAGAGGCTGGACTTAAAGGAAGCGGGGGTTCGCTTCGTCGCGGCGGATGAAGAGGTGTTTAAGTTCGCGAAAAGCCTGATGAATGATAAAAGGGATCCTTTATACATGATGGCGACCATGCAGCACGCCGTGTACATCTTTGATGTGGACGAGGATGAAGTACCGTGGACCGGTATTGAATGATCGTGCGCGCGTTCTGAAGGGATAATCGAAAACGATTTGGAGGGGTAATCTATGGAACAGGAACAGCAGCTGAATTTGAATCAGCAGATCATGGCCGATCCGGAGCTGATCATGGAGCAGGAATTTCAGGACAGCTTTCAGCAGAATGCGGAAATGGCGCAGGAAGAGGAGTTCGATCTGCAGAATAATGCTTTCCGGGCGGAATTTCAGAAGCTGCAGGAAATAAAGATCTCGAATGATGAATTAATGAACCTGAGCCGTGAGGAGCTCCAGGAGCGGGTCATCCAGACGCATAAGAACCTGCATCAGTTCAAGCTCACTGCCAAAGCTCAGAATAAGAATCTGAAAGCGGAAAAAAACTACAGCGAACTGTGGAGGAATCAGCTCTATAAGCGCACAAACGAGGCGGAGCGGCGGCAGGATAACAGCAAACTCGTGTCCGATTTCCTCGTAAAAAACATGAAAAAGAAGCTCGTTGCCAAGAGTAAGGTCGTGAGCAATAAAAATAAGTCCGAGCTGTCGGCGGAAGCGCTGGCGCAGGCAGTGAATACGATCCTTGCCCTGAAAACAACGGATTTTCGCATGGGAAGCGATAAAGTGTTTGCGGAAAATCTGGAAAGAAACCACAGGCTGGTGCAGATGGGCCGCGTCGTGAAAAGCAATATCCTGAGCGGAAAGCTTAAGGAGGAGGATTATCCTGGGCAGTGGAAAAAGCTGATGGAGAATGCATCTTTGGCTGAGATGGTGGGAGATTTCATGAATACGAAGATGCGTGTCATGAAGTCCGCCTATTATCGGTTCCTGACCGAGGATGATTTTAAAAACTCCGAAGAATTCAGAAAAGCGCTGGAGAAGGACTGGAATTCAGACCCCCAATTCAGGAAGCAGAAAGTCGAGCTCTTAAACCTTTTCCGGAATATGGAGCTTTTGGAGAATCATCCCGTCAAAGAAAAGCTTTTCGGCAAAGCGGACCGGAGTTATATGCAGAAACTTTCCCAGACCATGTCGGAGAAAGCGGAGCTGATGAATAATATCGTCAAGGACAAGGAGAAGCATCAAGCGCTTCATGATAGCGCGATGGCCGGCCGTTTTGATGCGGAAGAAAAGGAAGAGAACAAGCGCCTGTCCAAAGGGGATACGCAGGTCGAAGAAAAGGTGGAAGACCAGTATCAAAATAAACTTGCTGAGTTTCAGAAGGTTGATCTCGACAGTTTGAAGGTCAGGGATTTCAATGAGCTGGTCGGAAGTACGGAGGCCTTTGCCCCCAAGATCAAGCTTGCCGCCGAGCTGCATACGCTGCTGACCCGCATGGTGGCTTCGGAGAAATGCGAGCTTCAGACGAAAGAGATCACGGATCTTCGCGCAAAGATCTATGCCGTGACAAGGCTTGGTGAGATCCAGAGGCTGGTCGCTTCTTATTCCGAACAGAAGAAGTTCAATGAAAGCTTTGAGCATTTCCTGCTTCGAAACGGCATTGACAGCAAAGAAGATTTTAACATCGAAAAGATCCATCAAAAGGCGAAGAAGCGGTTTGCGGATGGGCAGGACGCCTCTTCTTTAACCATTGAAAAAATATGGAAGATCCTGGATAACGGGAAGTCCATGAACCCCCAGACAAAGAAGGACAGGGAGAAAAACTTCCAGAAGAATGCGCTTGTCTGGGAAGAAATCCATAATTCTTTCGAAATGCTGAAGGCGGAGGATTTTGAAACCGCCTCCGTCTTGCGGGACTGGTGCCAGCAAAACAACGTCCAATATACAGAGCCCGGGAAAGCGCTTTTTTCCTATATGCGCGGGAAAAGCGGAGAGGATATCGTTAAGCTTTACCAGCGTAATCTGGGGAACGCCGAAACCAGGTACGCCCTCTATAAAGAGATCGTTCAAGATTCCCTGAACAAGATTGAGATCGACAAACTTTCCATCGATACGGTAAACCCCGAACAGGGTGTATTTAACTTTGCCAAAAAAGCGGCGGAGATCGATCAGGCCGCCGGTATTTCAGAGTGCCTTTCTGCCATGGATAACCTTTCGGCAGAGCTTAAGGAGAAAGAGGGCTTTGAACCCGCCACGTCTGATTGGAAGCATGAAGCCCAGGCACTCGGTGCCTTTGCAAATGAGCAGATGAAACGCCGCATGAACGCTTTTGAAAAGCTTTCGGACGAGGAAAACCAGACCGTTCTTCCCGCCATTTCCCTGCTCGATCTCCAGTCTTTGATCCAGCAGAGGGATGAGCTGAGAGAACAGCTCAAAAAGAAGAAAAAGAATGAGTCCGCAGGCGACAAGGAGAGAAGGGAAAAACTCGCGAAGCTCGTGGAGATCATTAACGACCTCGGGATCCGTGAGATCAACGATCTCGGACAGCAGTATGAAGAGGGCAGAGAGATCGCGCTGAATGCGGATCTGACCCAGTATTACAACTATTACCGCAAGAACTATCAGGTGGAGGACGAAAAGAGAGAGGAAGAGGACAGGCGAAGAGCCGACCTCAGGGAGTATCGCCTGATCCATAATCTGGAATACGACCCCCGCTATACTTCGGAGGAGGATAAAACGCGGCTGAGAAGAGCCTGTATCACGGCTCTTACCAAAAAGACCGGCCAGACCGAAGAACTCTTCTACAAAATGCATCTTTTGGACCTCAGGGATCTGACGCTCAAGGTCCTTGACCAGCAGGAAAAGCTGGAAGAGCTTCAGAATAAGGAGCTGATGCAGCAGCGCGTGGCGGAGTATCTGCAGAAACGCGGCGGCGAGATCTCCTATACGGAATGGGATGAGACCGAGAAGGGCTTAAAGGACCTGTGCGGGAGCTTCATGGATATCAATTTTGAAGGGATGGATCCGGCCGGGGAATTTAAGGATTCTCTTCTTAAAAACAAGGCGTCTCTTTCTTCCCTTTTTCTGGTGTGGAGAGAAGACACGGATAACTCGCTCTTTGAGGCGGATCTCAAAGAGATCGAGCGGGTGGAGAAGATAAATGCGCAGATCCGCGAAGAAAATAAAAAGATCACCGAAGAAAACAAAGAGATCGACAGATATAACAAGGCTCTTGAGTACAAACAGGAAAGGGTTCGGAAATCAAAGAAGATTCCCAAATGGGAAAAGGAAGCCTTCGAAAAGCCGAAGGAGCATCTGCCTTATCAGGAGGTGCTGGTTCCCGAGGTCAATACGATGCTGGGCCGGATGATGCTGAAAATGGGCCACGGAGAAGGAGGTATTGTTTCGGGGATCTTTAAGACCCTGCGTGGGCTCTTTACGCGCGTTGAGGAGGATCTGAAACAAACCGGAACGCAGTTTTCCGCGGATTATCTGGAGCAGTTCCTGAACAAAGACGAAAACGCAGATCTGATCAGCGAAACCGCTGAAAAT
>JAEESA010000292.1 GCA_016286115.1 Lachnospiraceae bacterium | reverse complement strand
CCCGTCAAATGCGTTATCCCCAATGGTCGTGATCGTATCGGGCATGGTCAGGTATTCAATATTCCATTTGTAGGCAAACGCCTTTTCCCCAATGGCTGTGACCGTAACGCCGCCGATCTTCTCGGGGATATTGATCCGGGTTTCCTTGCCCGTAAATTCCGTAATGGTGCCGGTGGACGCATCAAAGGTAAAGCTGCTCTCCGGGCTGATGGGGATGGACGGGAACTCCGCCTCTCTTGCAGCGATCTTATCCTTTTCCGCCTGCACCTCCGCAGGATCCACCTCATGCACCCAGTCGGGATCTATAACCTCTTCTCCGGGTGTATAAGCATCTGCAGCGTTCTGATCCGGCCAGTCCTTTACATCCTCTTCGATCGGGATGTCCATCGGCAGTTCCTTATAAATGCTCTCTCCTTTTTCGCTGCGATAGAACATATAGTCCACACGGTGGTCACTGTCCAGGAAGAAGCCGGGCGTCGTGATATCCAGCTCCAGCTGCGAATCGTCTCCTTTTTCGTTATCGGAATGGGTTGTATCAAGCCACCGCCATTTTCCTTCAAAATACGCCGCGCAGAATTCATGGTCGATGGATTCTCCGTTCTTGTTTTTTCTCCATAAAGTGGCGCACGGGATCCCGAGAGACTGCAGCATCACCTGCGTCATATTGGAATACCCGCCGCAGGAATTCAGCTGTTTTTTCTTCTTCCCCGCCTGCACTTCCTGAATGCCGGTATAGATCGCCCAGGGATGGTTATCATGCCCCCTCTCATATTCGATCTGGTTGATGATCCATAACATGACCGCTTTGATCTTTTCCCGGTCCGTGGAACACCCCTTTGTAACATCCAAAGACAGTGCGCGGATCGCGTCCTCACGCTTTTTCAGCTCGGCCCCCTCGATCCAGTTTTCCGTGTCGTCTTCGGTTCCGTATTTGAGCCGCCACATCACGCTGTTGTTTTCGATCATCTCCTGACTATCCAGCCACTTGTCCGCGCGTTTTCCGGAATCATAAAATGTTTTCATCCGCTGGCTCGGGGCGTTGACCAGCTTTTCCAAACTGCTGCAGCCATAGAAGATCCCCCAGTCGCCGACATCGCAGAACGAACCTTCGACAAAAGCGATCCCTTTCAGCCCCGTGCACTCATAGAAAGCCATGCTTTCAATCCTCGCACAGTTCCCCGGAATATCCACATATTCCAGGCCGCTGCATCCATAAAAAGCTCCCCTTCCGATGGAGGTCAGCGCAGCATCCATGCAGATCTTATTCAGCGCCGTACTCTCATAAAACGCATATTCCCCGATAGTGGTGACCGTGGAAGATAAAGTCACCTTTTTCAATTTCGGGCATTGGTAGAAGCAATACTTCGGGATCGTATCCACTCCCTCGGGGATCGTAAACTCCTCCAGCGCTTCCATCGCGGCAAAGCACCCTTCCCCGAGGATATTCTGTCCTTTGGGGAGGTTGATCTTCTTCAGTTTCCTGCATTCCGAAAAAGCCCACCGGCCGATCGTTTTTACTTTCTTCCCGCTGATCTTGCCCGGAATGGTCACTTCCTTCATATCCCCGTCCGCCCAGTAAACGGAGCAGGTATCGAGGTCAAAATACAGCCTCCCTCCGGGCACGTTATAGGTCACGGAGTTCGGATGCTTATCGCTCTGCCCCGGGACCATTTCTTCCAAAGAAACCGCTTCTTGTGCACCAATCTCTACCGTATTTTCCGAAAAAACGTTTTCTTTTGCCTCATACTCTGCAGCACTCTCTGAAAAAGCAGCTTCCTCGGCTCTGGTCCACTCCGCGCTTTCCGGCGCAAGCATAAGCCCCCCTGCAAGCGCAAAGGTCAGTACTAAAGAAATGATCCTTTTTTTCATCTTCTCTCCTCCCGGCTGTCTTATTTTACTTTCCCACTAAATGTGCATTCAAGGATCTGTCCGTTCGTAAGCTCGATAAGGAATACGATTTCCACTTTCCCCTTCTTCTTGCCCTTGAAGGACATGTCGATCATCTTTCCGTCCTCATCTTCGAGCAGCTCAATATCCGCCTTTTTAATGCACTTCTCTCCGCTCACGACCTCATAATCATAAGCCGCGATCAGATCCTCCATGCCGTTCTTGATGAAGAGCGCTATCTCTCCCCATTTCCCTTTCTTCACTTTGAAAAATCCGTCTTCAGGCCAAACGCCGTCTGAAATGTCTTCCAGCGTATATTCTTCGCCCGGATCGACAGGTTCATATTCCGGTTCATAATCGCTGCCGATCGTCACCGTGTAGTTGTTGTCATCGTTTTCCGGGTCAAAAGCAGTCTCCGCGACCGGGAATTTCCTTGCGAATTCGCCCTTTCCATATTCGTCAAACAACGCATGAGGCTGGCTTGGATCCGCCTCATCAAAATCACTGCTCCCCTTCAGGAAATAATCATAAATGGCCTCACCCTCTTCCATATCATCCCAGGTAGCATCGAGGAAATACCATTGATCACCGAGCGCGACAAGGTTCCATGCATGGGAATCCGCGTCTCTTCCGGTTCCCGCGGTCCCGAGAACAAGCTTGGCCGGGATCCCTGATTCCACGAGAAGCCGGTACATGGTGATCGCATAACTCTGGCATAAACCCTGCCCGTTCTTGATCGCGCCGTACATTGTGCTCTCAAGATCTGATCCCGTATCCGTATAAGTGATCTGCCTGCAGACATAATCATGGATCGCCTGCACCTTTTCATAATTCGACATCTCATCCACGCCAAGTTCTTCAAGGATCGACGGGATCTGCTGCTTCACATAGTCCGTCTGTTCCTTTGTTTCAAAATATTTCAGATTGAACAGGACAGTGTTATCTTCCACGTCAACATAGGTTGCATTCTCATCATATAAGTTCAGATTACTCGTCACATAATCCGCGTCCTCATGGGTTTTCGGATCATCCAAAAGCGATAACCCACTGAAAAAGAAATCATAGCTGGCCAAGAGCACATTATCTATATCCGCCATGTTTCCCGTGTATTCCACCTCATAACTCTCCACCTTGTCCATGGCGTTGCCGCTTACGATCTCGGCAAGCTCCTTCAGGTTTGATGCCGACAACTGTCCTGCCCCCGATGCCGGCACTTCCCCGGCAAGCGTCGTCATCGGTCCCGCCGCCACCACGGCCGCAGCCAACGCCACTCCCACAAACTTCTTGAAACTATGCATATTGCCCTCCTTTTCTTTAAAAACACACCTGTGAGACCCTCTGTCTCTCCGTAAACACGCAAAAATAGTTATTCTTTTATATCATAACATAAATGTATGCAAAACACATCTGAAAATCCATTATTTCTGTTATTGACAGCAGGTGTAAAGTTTTGGTACAATGATGTTTGTCGGACATTTGTGCCCGTAGCTCAGCTGGATAGAGCAACGGCCTTCTAAGCCGTGGGTCGGGGGTTCGAATCCCTCCGGGCACGCGGCAGACATTTCAAAAAAGAGATGTCGGCAGAATCGGTGAAAGTTTTCTTTCGCCGTAAAGGAGTCGTAACGAAGCGGCAGCGAAGGGCGGGCTTGCCCGGTTGAAGCGGCAGCGTAGTTTGCGACGACGTGGTGGGTATAGCGCAGTTGGTTAGCGCGCCAGATTGTGGCTCTGGAGGCCCAGGGTTCGAATCCCTGTATCCACCCTGAGGAGTAAAATAGTGGGCTATCGCCAAGCGGTAAGGCACAGGACTGTGACTCCTGCATTCACCAGTTCGAATCTGGTTAGCCCAGATGAAGACCTGAATGC
>JAEESA010000291.1 GCA_016286115.1 Lachnospiraceae bacterium | reverse complement strand
TTATAGCCGCATCACAGCTTCCAGCACATCTGCCCTTTCCGCCGTCGGGACAAGCCGTTCCACAATCCTGGCAGTGCGATCGACTACCACCGGGACCAGGATTTTCTGACTTTCCCAAATATTCCATATCAAACTTGTTGGCATTATATTGTTTTTCAAATATCTTCTTCTTAAACTTCGCGAGCTCAGCTTCATTCATCTCTCTGGGCGCAGCGACCTTTCCCGCGTCCCGCTCCGCACGGAGTTTTTCTTCATGTTCCAATATGGGTGCCGTAAAACAGGTGGCTGCCGGGGTACGCTGTCTCCCCTTCTGCTCATTCTTCGCGCGGCTTCGTCTTTCTTTCCACCCCGGAGGAGACTCCTTAAGTTCCTTCTGCGGCACAACAATGTTCCTGAGCTCGCCCACGCGCGTCTCCTGCTGCGCTCCGAAGATCAGATTCCGATTTACCATTTCCTGGTGATCATTCAGGATCTTATTTCCTGCAGGTTGTCAAACTCCTGCTTTACCTGAAGGTCCCGGAAGATCGGATTCTGAAGCTGTTGTCCAGTCTCTACATGTTGTTCTTCCATAATTTCTGTTTCCTTTCTTTCTAATAATCATAAATCAACTTTTCAGCCTTCCCACCAGGCTTGTGCTGACCTTCGCAAGTGACATGAGCGCGCCGGGTATGTTCCGTTTCACCACGTCCCCGGTAACCTTCATATAGTCCGTCAGTTTACTTGTGATCGTTTCCGTTGTTTTGAAAGCCGTATCATAGTGTCTCTTGAGACGGGCCGTATTCACGCGCTGCCAGCACTGGAGCAGAACCTTTTCCTTTTCCTTTCGCAGCGTCTTAATATCATCCCCGACCGGCTTCCCCTGTTTGCGAAGCTCCATATCCTTAAGCTGCACGACGTGATATTCTTCATAAGCTCTCTTTAAGTCCATTCCTCCGTCCTTTTCTTTACTGAGCTCGTCCAGCTCTTTTTCGAGGTCCTCCAAAGGTGCCAGGTAAGCCGTATTCATCCTTAAGCGATCATATTCCTTCTGCACTTTATCCGTTGCCTCTTTGAGCGCCTTCTTTTCCTCTGGAGAAATCTTCTTCTCATATTTATCCACGATTGACTCCAATTGTGAAATCCTTTTTTCATGAGGTTCCATTGCTTTTGTATTTTCCAGAACGACCTTTTCCAGGTCTGCTTTTTCCTTCGCGCTCAGCTTGTATTGTTCCAGATGGAGCCTCTTATTGGCTTCGAGATACGCGCGGCGGTATTTCTCCTCCTCTGCCTCCTCCTTTTCTAATTCTTCCATTTCTTTCTCAAAATATTTCACCTTTAAGGAATGGACCAGATCGAGATAAGCTTTATAGGCCTCCTCTGTTTTCGTCTTATCCCCCTTCTGTTGATGGAGCCTGACCGGAATCTGTTCGATCGCGTTCAACGGCTTTACCTTATATTCATAGTCACGGTTCAAGAACAGCTTAATATCCTTCATGACCTCAGACGACTGCAGCCGGCTGTCCACCAGTTTTACATAGTTTTCATAGATCGAAGCGCGAAGCTCTTTCTCCTCGCTTTCCTGTGAATTGAAGATATCAAAGAGCCTGATTTTGTCCTGGCTTTCCCGCAGTTTATGGTAATTCTGCATCAGCTCCACCGCCGTCGGAACTTCATTTTCAAAAAGCTTAAGGATGGTCTCAAAGCCTTCCAGATTGTTCATCGTCAAGGTTGTAAAGGCCTCCGTGAAGATATACATCACCCCTCCGAAAGCAGGCAGCGGATCGACCCCGGCCTTGGAAGAATTCGCAAACGGTCCAAGGACATCGCTCACAGCTTCCGACAGTTTACCTCGGAGCTTTATATATTCACTAGACGGCTCCTCCTCTTCCGACTTCGGCGCCAGCTTCTTTACCTTTTCAAAAAGGAGTCTCCATTTCGAGACTTGGGAAAGATCAATCTTGGAAACCCATTCCCCGTTCTCCATCTTTACAATCTGGCTGTAGCTGTTTATGTAGTTATTCTCGAACGCCTCCCTGCTCTTGGAATCCTTTTGCTTGAGCTGCTCCTCAAACTCATCTTTTGCCACCGGCACAAAGAGGTTGAGCGTATCTAAAAGCACCGATTCCACCTGCCGCCGGTTAGTGGAATTGGCGTCATTATGGATCTTTTTGTAAAGATCCAGATTCGGCTTTTCGCTCATCGCCATACGATCCAGACTTTTGATCTCGCTCCGAATCTCTTCCACCGCGTCGTTAAAGGAAGTGATCGTGTTCTGCAGCCGGAGCTGGCTCTTGGAGAAATTCTCCACTTCCGGAGGAAGCTGCAGCCCCATCTCCTGCGCAGTCTTTAAGATCAGCGAGATTTTCTCTCCAGACTGGTCGTTGTCTGGATCATTTTTGTCCTTCATAGAAAGGATCTCTTTGATCTTTCCCAGGAATTCTTTTCCTTTCCCCCGCAATCTCGGGTGTTCCGCTTCGTTCTCGTGATCCTTCCTCGAAAATTTCGGTTCGTTTTGGATCGGCGGAAGAAGCATGGTAAAGGACCATAAAAAATCCTCCGCCAGATTCGCATCCGTAGTGCATGAGGTCATGGCCATGATGTGGTTTTTCTGGTTGGACGAAAGCTTGGTGGCATTCCCGAAGTCGATAATAGTCACCTTATTGTCCGAAATCATGATGTTGCCCGCATGCATATCTCCATGGTAGAAGTTGGAGCCGAAGATCGCCTGCTCCGTCCATTTTTCAGCTGTCTTGATCAGCATTTTCTGTTTGCTCATCACATTTTCCAGTTCACGCAGAAGGAGGGCGCGCTTCTTTTCATAAAGCTCCATCTGATTCGGCCCGATTCTGGCTATTCTTCCTCCCTTTGGAATGAAATCCGCCAAAATGTCCGAGCGTTTCTTACGAATCTGCTTTAAATACCGCTCCACGGTCATGCCCTCGGCCTTGTCCAGCGCATAGCAATCCTCCATCACCGGAAGATCTTCATTCACCTTAACCGAATCGACTTCTTTATCTTTATCATCCGAATGATAGGTATCGTACCCTTTCTTCGCATTATCCACCTCGATCCTCATATCCAGTTCTTCCAGGATCTTATTGACCTGAGAGATGTTGTTGGATTCCATGCCCTGCGTCTTCTCTTCCTTCTGAAGGGGTTTTTGCATTTCCTGATCAAAATCCAGTTTGCTGTCATCCGTACACCGGGCGGCAACCCGCAGGATCTTCTTTTCCCGTTCCAGGCGGTCTTTCAGATTAGGCCGAAGGATCTTAATGACGACGTCCTTGCCGGATGTCGGGAGATTTTTCCCATAGATCTTGCAAAGGAAGGTCTCTGCCACCGAGGCGGCGCCGAGAGACTGTATGATCGTAATCTTTTCGACCTTGGTGACCTTGGATACATCTTTCCCGACACTTACAAGTTCATTGTATTTTCTTGCCGACTCCGCCTTCATCTGATTCAGTTTTTCATCTACATATTCCTTCTTGATCGGCGCAAGATTAGACTTGACGTCATCCAGCGCACGCCGCAGCTCGGGATGGAAAAGTTCTTCCGGGATGCCCTGCATCATCTTCTGGAAAAGTGGGCCGGCGCCTTTAAGCATACCGCCGAGATATCTCCCCGCCTGTCTGGCGTCGCGCGCCTGCCGGGACGCCTTTCGGTTAATGGGTTTTAAGTCACGCAGCATTGCGTTTGCCATAGAACGCTTGTCTTCGCTTGAAGAATGGCGGAAGTAATTTTTCATCGTGAGCGTAATAAATTTCCCTTCGCCCTTTTCCTTTG
>JAEESA010000290.1 GCA_016286115.1 Lachnospiraceae bacterium | reverse complement strand
GAATACTTTTCCGCAAAGAGTACCTTTTCCGACTTTTTCTTCGGCTGTTCAAGGGTGTTTTCAAAAAACTGAGGGTCTTTTTGTATCCCAACAAGAAGCTCCTGCGTTATTTCCTCATTAATCTTTTTCGTTTCAAAAACCTGCTGATCTGTGTTCAAAATACTTTGTTCACTCATCTTCTATTCTCCTTATTGCAGACATAAACACCAATCGTTCCAAACGGTTCAGGTTTCTCTTCTTCATCCAGGTATCTTCAAATTTCAGAAGCTTCCCTTCCTGTGCGTCGATATAGAGAAACTGCGGGAGAGGATCCTCCACAGTGATCGCCAGCAGCGCATAATCAAAAAGGAACGTCAGCTCCTTTAGGGCTTCCGGCCTGGCGTATAACCCCTCCAGCCGGACGCTTTCCTCGAATTTTGTCGCGCTGATCATACAGCTTACTTCCCCGTTTTTCAACATGATCCCTCCATATCGGTTCTCCTGAGAAAGCATCAGGTCTCCGTCCAGCCAGGAGTTTAGGGACAAAAGCTCTTTTGCGATCGCCAGCACTTTTTTCTGCACGCTTTCATCCGCCAGGGCGCCACGGATCAGCTTCGCTCCTGCCGGCAGTTCGCTCGTTCCGAAGGGAGAAGCCTTAACGACCTCGTTCATATCGTATCGCGTTCTGAAAGCGTTTCCCTTTTTGACCGCAAAACCGCACTTCGACAGGAAAGAAAAGATCTCCGGCGCCGGCTTTCCTTCCTCCACATACACTCCGGCGCTCAGCCCCGAGACAAACCGTGGATTCAGCGCCTTCATAAGGAGGTTAATGAATTCCCTTCCGTACCCTTTCCCCCGGAAGCGGTCTGCGATCGCAAAAAAATGAAGATCCGCTGTCGTTCCGTAAAGATCCAGCGCGGCAGCACCCACTGCGTCCTCTCCCTCCACCAGTCCGAAAAACGTTCTGCCGGGAATTTTGTTTTTATATAATTCTTTGATCTCTTCTCCGAAAAAGTTCAGATCATCTCCGTTAATGGTTGTTAAGATCAATTTATCGTTCATTACTAATCCTCAAACTTTCTGCATAGCAATACTCATAATCCGTTGTATGGAAATCCGGATTAAGCTCCAAAAGCTCATTCATGGTCATCCGGCCGGCAACAAGAAGGTGTCTGGCACGAGTTAAAAGAGTATCATAAATGGCAAGGGCTTTTCTGTAGATCTCATACTTTTCATCCAGGTCTTTTAAGCCCGCATCCAAAAGTCTTCCCGCCGCGTCCCTCATGATCCTGGCTTCATCAAAAAGCTCGATCATTTCCGGGATCTCATCAAACATGTTCGTAAGCATGAGTTCCCGGTAAAGCTCCGGATAAAGAGCTTTCTTTTCTTCCAGGTTCTTCAGCATTTCCCTGCATTGTTCAAGAGACGGTTCCCTGTCAAAAGCACCCTCATCCTTCTTTTCCCCGGTGCGGTAGAGCATCCTCTCCCATCCGAGCAATATCGTCGCGTCGTCCAGTTCCCAGGGAGCGAGTGCATTAAAGCGGGGCTCCATCTGACGGATCTGCCGATCAAGCCGGACGTTCGCCGCAGGACCGGGGATCGTTTTATCCAGTTTTTTCCGGATATAGATTCCCTGCATGGCCTTCATCGGTGTGCCGTCCGTAAGGTATTTAATATAGCCTTCGACGCTGTCCAGGAAGAATCTGAGCGACCGGATCTTCGAGAAATAGAGGTTCCTGACCCATTGTTCTCTGCCGGCAAATTCTTCTCTTTCACAGAGCAGCTCGATCCTGGCTTCGATCGTCAGGAGCTGTTCCAGAATGCTTTGTTTTTCCTTTAACGCCTGTTCGATACGGGGCTCTTTCCCCGGCGAAGAAGCGTTCTTTCCGACCCGTTCCTTTACCGCCTCCTGCAGCGCCTTATCAAAGCCTTCCTCCTTCTCCGCCTCATGCACCATCTCTTCCGTGATCATTTCTTCATAGTTCATATAGACACGCTGGAACTGAGACATCAGCACTCTGGCTAAAAAACAGCAGGAGACCCGGTCCTCCGCCGGGATCTTTTCCCCGGTGTAGATATTGACTCCCGTCTGGGAAAAGAAGGCCTCCGTCACCTCATGCAAAATATTCATGATCCGGCTGTCTACCGCATATTTCGCCCTGTCGTACATGGTTTTGGGCGTTCTCTTTTCCAGCTCATCTTTCATCTCCGATGCGGTGAGGATCAGCCCCGCAAACTGGACGGTCATGCGTTCTCTTTCCTCGAACGTGATGAGGGGCCGGATCGTAAAGCCAAGGTTCTTAAGCTCCGTTGCCTTTAGTTGTCCCGCCTTATAAAGCTTGTATCCCTTTTTCGCCAGTTCCAGCAGGATGATCATGATGGGAGGCATCCCAACCCGCTGACACCAGCTTTCCATCTTCTTCCAGTGCCTTTCGACCACGGCCTCTTTTTCCCGGATCGCGTCGTTGGAGTATTCCAAAGACCCCTGCCCATCGACCGGCACATCCATCCGTTCCATGCTTGTACAGACTTCCATCTCTTCCAGTCCCAGAAGGTACTGTTCGGAGAACTTTACATATTCCTTTAAGAACTCATTGGTCGGATCCTCCCGTTTTTTAATGTTTTCATAGCCGAGACAGGCCAGCAGCAATTCGTCCCGCTTCGTAAGGGGGCTTGGGATAAGTATTTCCTCCACCTCCGCCGTGATCGCCGGGATGAGGAGCAGGGGCTTTTCGGCAAGCGCTGTTTTTGATATGCTCTGAAGATAACGGAACAGCAGATCAAAGCGCCCCAGATCATCTCCGAAAAAGCTCTCCATAGAGTAAAATTCTTCTTTTTTGCAGACCAGGATAGCGGCAGTCACCTCTCCGTTTTCTTCGTACAGGACGGATGCATCCTGATCATAAGAATCCCAGTCGATCGGATCCTCGAGGGGCGTCGGGTTTTTCCTGGCATGCGCTTCCCTCTGCATCTTCCTTTTCTGATCGATCGTAAGATAACGAAGGGAAAACATATGCGATGCTTCCTCATCCGTAAGACTTGCCGGACTCGATCTTAACGCATGGGTATATATAGAGAACGTATGGGAGTGCATTTTTTCAAAGGAAAAACCGGCGCAGGAAAAATACTCCCGCCGCAGGATCTCTTCTTTTGGAAACTCACTGTAGGTTCCCAAAAGATAGCCGATGTCTCTGGCATCCTCCACCCTGTTTTTTATGATGTCCGCCCCGTATTCACACATGGAATATTTTTCGGTCAGCGCCACCCAGACAATCTCCTGCCACTGAAACCGCACTCTTACCAGGACGACGCCGACCAGGCGGTCTCTGGTGATCTTTCCGTCAAAGGTAGCGACTCCGAATATTTTTTGCTCTTTCAGATCCTCCAGATACATCTTCGGGATCAGGGTCTCGAAGATCCCGGTATTGTTCCTGTCGATCAATACTTCATGTAACATATTTACTCCTCTTCTATGTTTCTGTTTACAAGGTCGTACGCGCCGATCGCCTGCAGCGAAAACGGAAGCTTTGCGAGCTGCTGCACGCTCTTGATTTTGGGTGAGATGAAGACCACTTTGGATTGAAACGGCATATAAGAAACCGCTGCTTTTACCGCGTTATTGAGCATCACAAGCAGCTCTTTAGATGTTTTTGCATGGAAGGAATAAAGATAGAGCCGATCTTCTCTGGCACAGATGAGCAGCAGCCCTTTCGCTTTTTCCGCATCAAAAAGAGCCTGCGAAAGCTTCGTGTCCGCCGCGCCGTAAAACGCAAACTCTCTTTCCTTT
>JAEESA010000031.1 GCA_016286115.1 Lachnospiraceae bacterium | reverse complement strand
CCCTTCTCTGCGGCTGCACCTTGACAGAGATCCTGCCGGATCGGGTACGATACCGCAAGAGCGACGGGACCGAAGGTGAGGTCTCTTGTGATACCGTCCTGCTGGCTAGCGGTATGCGTCCGCGGCTCGCCCAGGCGGAAGCCATGCGGCATTGTGCGCCGGAAACCTCCGTTTTCCTGGTGGGAGACTGCGTTCGCGCCGCCTCGGTATATGAAGCCGTGAATGAAGCATTCCAAGTCTGTCTGCATATCTGAGATGATCCTGCCGAACAGCCTGGCTGATCTGCTTCTCCCCTGGTATCGGGCGAATCGACGATCTTTGCCCTGGCGGGACACGACCGATCCGTATCGGGTCTGGCTATCGGAGATCATGCTCCAGCAGACCAGGGTGGAGACAGTTAAAGTCTATTACCTTCGTTTTCTGCAGGCCTTGCCGGATATCCGCGCTCTTGCAGAATGCCCGGAGGATAAGCTGCTCAAGCTTTGGGAAGGGTTGGGCTATTACAGCCGGGCCCGGAATCTGCAGAAGGCGGCGAAGAAGATCATGGAGGAATTCGACGGCAGCTTTCCCCCGGAGCCGGAGCTGGTTCGCGGTCTGCCCGGCATCGGGGCATACACTGCCGGCGCGATCTGCTCGATCTGCTTTGGTTTACCCATCCCGGCTGTGGACGGGAACGTGCTTCGAGTTTGTTCCAGATTGACTGCCTGCCGGGAGGACGTATCCTTGGTCCGGAACAAAAAAGCCGTCGCCGATGCTCTTCTTCCCTGTTTTCCTGCCAGGAACTGCGGAGACTTCAATCAGGCGCTGATGGAACTGGGCGCAATGATATGCATCCCCGGAGGCGTGCCGCAATGCGGCGTATGTCCGCTGGCGTCCGTCTGTCTTTCCCGGCCGGATGAACTCTGGCGGGAGATCCCTGTGCTCAGCCCGAAAAAAGCCAGACGGCGCGAAGAAATCGCCGTTTTTCTCCTGCGCCATGCAGATCGGTATGCCCTGCGGAAACGACCCGGGACCGGACTTCTTGCAGGTCTGTGGGAATATCCCTCTCTGACGGGTCTCCTCTCCCCCCAGCAGGCCCTGGACCAGGCAGCCGCCTGGGGCTGTGCGCCGACGGCGCTTCTGCGGATCACTGAAAGGGAACATATATTCACGCATCGGGAATGGCATATGACGGGATACGAAATATCCTGCGCCGTCATGTCCGATCGTTTTTGCTGGGCCGGTTTTAAGGAATTGGACGAGATCTATTCCCTGCCCAGTGCTTTTCGGAAATTTGATGAAACTGTGGATCGTTGACCGCGCTCAGCGCGAAGGAAAGGAGAACTAAGCATGAAAACCAAAATCGAATCCAAATCCGCCCCTGCCGCAATCGGCCCCTATTCCCAAGCCACGGTGGCCGGAAATACATGTTACGTTTCCGGCATGCTGGGCATCGATCCCGCCACCGGCGAACTGAAGGGGGGAGTGGAGGCTCAGGCTGAGCAGGCCTTGCTGAACCTGGAGGCTGTATTGAAAGCCGCCGAACTCACCACCGCCAGTGTGGTCAAGACCACTGTCTTCCTTACGGATATGGGCGCTTTCAGCCAGGTGAACGCCATTTACAGCAAGCACTTCTCCGCCCCTTATCCTGCCCGCTCCTGCGTGCAGGTCTCCGCTTTGCCGAAGGGCGGACTCTTTGAGATCGAAGCCGTCGCCGTTCGCGGATAAACTTTCAAATCTCCGCTGTCTGCACACTTGTACACATATCGGTTCGTAAAGGAGATCTGCTATGGAAAAGCAAGGCGTACTTAAAGGTCTGCGGGTCATTGATTTCGGCCAGTATATCGCAGGTCCTCTGGCCGCCATGATCCTCGGCGATTACGGTGCGGACGTGATCCATATCGATCCGCCCGGCGGCCCCCGATGGGACGGATATAAGGCAAATGCTGTTCTGGCCCGCGGCAAGCGCAATATCATTCTGGACCTGAAGGATCCTGCGGATCTGGCCATTGCCAAAAGGCTGATCAGCACGTCGGACATCGTGGTAGAAAACTTCCGTCCCGGCGTCATGGACCGCCTCGGTCTGGGGTATGAAGCTTGTGCAGCGGAAAATCCCACGCTGATCTACTGCTCTCTGCCCGGTTTCTCCAAAGACGATCTCCAGCGCAGGGAACTCCCCGGTTGGGAAGGGATCATCGGTGCCGAGGCCGGTTTATATTCCGGCATGGATTTTGCTTCCCGAAGCCGGTATATCCGCTTTGACGCGCTGCCGCTGGCTTCCAATTTCGCCGCCGTTATCGCCTGTCACAGCATCATTGCCGCTTTGATCGTCCGGAAAAAGTGCGGTCGTGGCCAATATATCGAATCTGCCCTGTATGACGCTGCCTTTGAGGTCGACAGTACCCGTACCGTCACCCCGCCTCAAAGCATGCTTCCTCCCGGTACCCAGCGCAGGCCGGAAAACACCAACAGCTATGCTTTGGTCCGTCTCATGGCTCAATATCCATGCAAGGACGGCCGATATATCCAGACCACGCCGCCTCCCCGTGGAGCCCTCAGCATTGCCCGCTCCCTGTTCCCGGCGGAGTGGATCGACGATTCCGTGCCTCCGGACGCAGGGGAAACGGTCAGAAAGCTCATGCTGGGGCGGACCATGCAGGAGTGGGAGGACTATGCGCAGAATGAGCACGGAGCCGGTTTTGCCGTATCGAAAACCAGCGCCGAATGGCTCCGTGACAAGGCCGCAGTTGACAGCCGAAGCGTGATCACTGTTGACGATCCCGTGCTGGGCACTACGCTGCAGCCAGGTGTCCCTTCCATCATGCTGAAAAGCGGCGACAGTGCTGGGATTCCCCGCCATCTGCCAGATCAGGACAGAGCCGATATCCTTGCAGAGTTGGATGCGCTCCCCGCGAAAGCCGTTCCCGGAAGCTGTCAGCCTGCCGAACCGGCACTGAAAGGCATAAAGGTACTGGATCTTTGCCAGGTCGTAGCCGGTCCCACCTGCGGGCGCCTTCTGGCTGAGTACGGCGCAGAAGTTCTGAAGATCAATAATCCAAACCTGACCTTCAATCATACCGCTTTGGCCGGGCACGAAACGCAAAACAACGGCAAGACCTGCATCTTCCTGGATCTGAAATCTCCGGATGGAAAAAAGCTCCTGGATTCCTTCATCCGGGAGGCTGACGTATTCCACTGCAATTTTGCCCAGGCCGCCTATGAGCATCTTGGCGTAACGGATGAACAACTCCGGGAGAAGAATCCGAACATCATTCTTTCACAGATCAACATTCATTCCCTTGGCGGCGGCCGGGAATGGATGCGAGGTCATGAAGACCTTGGCGAAGCAGTCTCCGGTATGTCCTGCCGCTACGGAAATTCCGTCAAGCCCGAGACCCTTCCCCTTCTGGTCCTTGACCACATGACCGGGCAGATGGGCTGTCTGGGGGTCCTGTTGGCCGTTTACGGCAGGCTCTGCAGCGGCATTGGCCAGCGGGTACAGGCCTGTCTCTCCCGCAGTTCTACTCTGACACAGCTCCCCTTTATGCTTGACTACGACGGAAAGGTATGGGACGAGCCCGCCGGACCGGAGGCAAAAGGCTATGGCCCCCTGGACCGGATCTTCAAGGCAAAAGACGGTTGGTTCTATCTCGTTGCCAAGGACACTTCGGCCATCCGTTCTATCCCCTTGCTGGCCGGTCTGCCCGAGGATCCCGCGGAGCTGTCGTCCGCGCTGGATGCAAGAGCAGCCGAAGGATCTGCCGATGCCTGGGTCAGTCTGCTGGACGTGCCCGGAGTCACCGTACGACGCTGCCGCTATTATCAGGCTGAACCGCCCGAGGAGGATTACGCCAAGGCCAAGGGCCTGACAAAACGGGAATTCCACCCCGGCGTGGGTATGCTTCGTACCACCCACGGAGCGGGCCGTCTGTCGCTCACTCCGACCATCTCCGTGTTCCCCTCCCCTGCGCCGGGAGCCGACACGGACTGGTTCCTGGAGAAATGCCGGAAGGAAGGGCGCATCTGACCACGGACTCCGACACAATAAGGTCAACAAACGACGATCAGGATAACAGCACACAGGAAAAGACCTGCCTGAAGCGTTAGGCTTCAGGCAGGTCCTGCAGTTTCAGTCGTATGATCGATCGTTTTATTTCCCTCTCACCGGCTCATTTCTTCTTAAACGTTCCGAAGATGCCCCGGATGAGACTGCCGCTGATCTCACGACCTATCCCATTCACCGTGCTGTTGAACGCGCTGTTGATGGCATTCGTGGCAACGCTCTGTTTCTTGGATATCGGACGCCGGAGCGTGTTGCTGATAATGCTGCGGGTCGCGCTGCTGGCTGCGGTCGTGACGATACGCTGCGCCTTATTCACCCGTTGATTTGCCTTTTTCTGCTTTTCCTTTTCCTCGGCGGCCTTAGCCTTCTCCTCAGCCCTCTGCTGGGCAAGAGCTTCTTTCTCTTCTGCCTTCTGCTGAGCCAGCGCTTCCTTTTCCGCAGCTTTCTGTCTGGCGAGTTCGGCTTTTTCCTCAGCGATCCGCTGCGCTTCCTCTTCCTTCTGCCGTTCCATCTCGGCCAGGTATTCCTCATACTCCCTGGCACTCTCCTCAGCCCGCTTGGCCAGCAGTTCATAGGCGGATTCCCGATCGATCACCTCATCATAACGCACGCCGATCCCATCCCGCCGAAGCGCATCTTCACGCTCGGTATCTTCAATGCTGCCCATATGGCTCTGGGGAGGAAGGATCCATGCGCGCTCCACGGGGGAAGGCGCGCCGTCGTCTCCCAGGAAGGAGATCAGAGCTTCACCGGTCGCCAGCTCCATGATGGCATCCAAAGTACGGAACTCCGGATTTGCCCGGAAAGTGTCCGCCGCTGCGCGAACCTTTTTCTGCTCCGCAGGGGTATAGGCGCGAAGAGCATGCTGGACCCGGTTGCCAAGCTGAGCCAGGATATCCCCGGGAAGATCGGTCGGACTCTGGGTCACAAAGTATACGCCGACGCCCTTGGACCGGATCAGGCGGACCACCTGCTCGATCTTCTGAAGCAGGATCTTCGGAGCGTCATCAAAGAGAAGATGCGCTTCATCGAAGAAGAATACGATCTTGGGCTTGGACAAATCCCCTGCTTCCGGCAGGTTTTCATACAGTTCACTCAGCATCCAAAGAAGGAATGTGGAATACAGCTTGGGGCTCTGGAACAGCTCGACGCAGTGGAGAATATTGATCCAGCCGCGTCCGTCGTATGTAGTTTCCAGCCAGTCGCGCACGTCGAACGCAGGTTCGCCGAAGAATATGTTGCCCCCTTGATCCTCCAGGTACAGCAGATTGCGCAGGATGGTATTCACGCTCTGGGGAGTGATATTGCCGTATTCTGCGGATAAATCCTTTGCGTTCTCAGACACAAAGCTCAGGATCGCTTTCAGATCCTTAATGTCCAACAGGAGAAGGCCGTTTTCATCCGCAACGCGGAAAGCAATATTCAGGATACCGGTCTGCGTCTGGTTCAGGTCCAATACGCGGCTGAGAAGAAGCGGGCCCATTTCGGAGATGGTCGTCCGCAGAGGATGGCCCTTTTTCCCGTACACATCCCAGAAACGCGTGGGATAAGAACGGTAACTCCAGTCTTCGATCCCAAAGCGCTGCACCCGGCTTTCCACATTTGCATTCGGGGTGCCCAGCTTGACCATGCCCGCCAGATCGCCCTTGACATCCGCCAGGAAAACCGGGACTCCTGCCTCGGAGAAGCTTTCAGCCATTACTTTGAGCGTTACGGTTTTGCCGGTACCGGTAGCCCCGGCCACCAAACCATGGCGATTGGCTTTGGCCGGCTCCAAACAGATCTTCTTCCCGTTCTCCCCTGCTGCTATCCACAGCATTCCGTTTTGATACATATTCGTCTTTCCTTTCCAGATCCGTCCGTACAGCAGGATGGATGTATTCTACTCGTCTGATCAGTTGAGGAAATCCTTCAGCTTTTTGCTCCGGCTGGGATGGCGCAGCTTTCTCAGCGCTTTTGCTTCGATCTGCCGGATCCGCTCCCGAGTGACGTTGAATTCTTTTCCCACTTCTTCCAGTGTGCGGGAACGTCCGTCTTCTATGCCGAAGCGAAGGATAAGCACCTTTTTCTCTCTTTCCGTAAGGGTGTCCAGTACGCTCATCAGCTGTTCCCGGAGGAAGGTGAAGCTGGCAGCTTCGGCGGGTTCGGATGCATACTCATCGGGGATAAAGTCCCCCAGATGGCTGTCTTCTTCTTCGCCGATGGGCGTTTCAAGGCTTACCGGTTCCTGCGCGATCTTCAGAATATCCCGCACTTTATCCGCCGGCATGCCCATCTCTTCCGCCACTTCTTCCGGGGTAGGATCGTGGCCCAGTTCCTGGAGCAGCTGCCGGGATACCCGGATGACCTTGTTGATGGTCTCGACCATATGCACGGGGATCCGTATCGTCCTGGCCTGGTCGGCAATGGAACGAGTGATCGCCTGCCGGATCCACCACGTGGCATAGGTGGAGAATTTATAACCTTTGGTATGGTCAAACTTCTCCACCGCTTTGATCAGTCCGAGGTTTCCTTCCTGGATCAGATCAAGGAAGAGCATTCCCCTGCCCACATAACGCTTGGCAATGGAAACCACCAGGCGAAGGTTGGCTTCTGCCATACGGCGGCCTGCATCCTTGTCTCCCTCGCTCATGCGCTTTGCCAGTTCGACTTCTTCTTCCGGTGTAAGCAGGTTTACCTTTCCGATCTCCTTGAGATACATTCTGACCGGATCATCGATGCTGAAGGTATCGGCCAGAGCGTCCGTTGCGGCCAGCTCATCGTCGCTGATCTCCTCCATATCGTCCAATTCGTCAAAATCCGCCTCGTCGGGCAGCTCCTCGGCAACGGACTCAACGCCGCGGTTGTTGACGTTGAATTCTTCTTCCACGGTTTCGATCCCCATATTGTCGATGAGCTCAAAGACCTTGTCCGCCTGCTCAGCTTCAAAATGGAGATCCTCCATCAGGTCCATCACTTCTTTGATGGTCAGGGAACCGCTCTTTTTCCCTTTCTCAAGCAGTTCCTTGATCCGCTGTTCCGGGCTCTTCTGAGCAGCTTCACGTTCAGGAAGATTATCCGCGCCCACTGCTGCCTTTTCCTTATCCGCCTTCGCCTTTTGTTCTGCTTCAGCCTGTTTCAGAAACTCGTCCGCAGCGGCTTCCAGATCCTCATAATGCTGAACCTGTTCGTCCTTTTTTTCCTCAGCCTGAGCTTCCTCGACAGGTTTATTCTCAGCGGCTTTTGTCTTATTTGTTTTGCTCCGGGTCTTCGCCTTCGGCTTTTCCGCCGCAGGGGCGACGACCTTCTCTTCCTCGGGAGCCGAAGCTTCCTCCGGAATCGTCTTTTTTTCTCTCTTCTTCTTTTCCGCCATATCTTCTGTCCTTTCCCGCGCCGTATCCGGCGCTGCTTGATCGTTTATCAATCCAGTTTGTTTTTCTTTCGCATAAGGCGGGCGATCTCCTGAAGGTCCCCGCTTTTCATGATCTTTTCCTGCCGGATTACGTCTGTATAGTCTCTCAGCGTTTCTCTCGCCTGGCCTCCCGATTCCGGCTTATTCAGCAATTCCGTGAGCAGGGCTGCCTCACCCTCCTCCATGCCGGCTGCCAGTGCTGAAGGGGTCACGCTGCGGCCTTCCTTTTGCCGTCTCCGCAGATCTTCATACAATCGCCGAAGGACGGGAGAAGTGAACTCCTCTGCCTCCAAACTGCATTCCTGAATCATTCCGGGATCCAGAAGAAGCAGCCGGATCACGCCTTCCTCCGCAACGGCGCTGCGAATATCATCATACCTGAGCTTTTTTTCCTGGGGCTGAGCGTTTCTGGTCGGGCGGGTCAAGGAACGCTCATATTGTTTTCTGCTGTTTTTCAGGTTCCTTTTTCTCTGCCGCTCGACCTCCTGCTTGAGAGCATCCGCTGTGACGCCGCAGCCGGCTGCAGCCCGTGAGCACCACACCTCGCGTTCAACGGGGCTGGCGATCTCCGCCAGCATGGTGCATACGGCGCGAAGATACTCAAGGCGCTGCATATCATCTGTCAGATCATATTTATCCCGCAGCTCTCCCAGACGGAACTCCATCCCGCCTCCGCTTCCGCTGAGCAGCTGTTCAAAGGCGTCCGATCCGCGGAGGCGTATGAAATCATCCGCGTCGATTTTCACTGCCTTTCCATCCACGATGCGGTCCGGAAGCTTCAGGACCCGAACGGTGAATTCGGAATTTTTCAGCAGATCCAATGCTCTTTCCGTCGCTTTTTTCCCGGGCGGGTCATTATCGTAGCAGATGACGATCTCTTTGGCATAGCGGGATATGAGCCTGGTCTGCTCTGTGGTCAGTGCTGTGCCCATGGTGGCCACCGCGTTGTCGAAACCAGCCTGGTGGAGGGTAACGACGTCGATGTTGCCTTCAACCAGGAGGATGCTGCTTCGTTTCGTATTCTTGGCCAGGTTCATGCCGAACAGCGTCCGTCGTTTGGAAAACACCAGGGTCTCGGGACTGTTGAGGTACTTCGGATCCTGATCGTCGTTCAGTGCACGGCCGCTGAACCCGAGCACCTCGCCGCGGATATCGATCACAGGGAATATCAGCCGGTCCCGGAATTTATCGTATACGCTTCGCGTTCCGCTCTCCTTCCGCCGCTGACCGGCAGTGACTAATCCCGCGGCAAGGAGTTCATCTTGTGTGAAGCCTTTTTCCCGCATGGCCTTGAGCAGATTATCCCAGCCCTCCGGCGCAGCGCCCAGGCCGAAGCGGTTGGCGGTTTTTCGGGTGATCCCTCTCTTATCCAGGTATGCTGCGGCTTTTGCGCCTCCCGGCCCGTTCAGGCATGCATAAAACCATCTGGCCGCTTCCCGGTTCAGTTCAAGCATTCGCTTCCGTTGTCTGGGGATCTCCTGATCCGCGCTCTCCTCCGGCACGGTCATGCCATTTTTATCTGCAAGGAAACGGACTGCGTCCGGAAAAGAGAGATTTTCGATGGACATGATAAAGCTGATCACACCGCCGCCTTTTCCGCAGCCAAAACAATGGTAGATCTGTTTATCCGGCGAAACGGAAAATGAAGGCGTCTTCTCGTTATGGAACGGACACAGGCCGAATAGATTTCCGCCTTTTTTGGTGAGCTGCACATATTGGGAAACGACATCAACGATATCGCTCCGTTCCACCAGTTCATCCAGAAATGCATCCGGTATCGCCACGAATACTCCTCCTTTCCCGTTTCTGCAGCGGCAGAATCATCGCCTGCTCCATCCCATAGGGATATAAAGCTCCCCGAAGACGCTCACAGCGAACTGATCCGTCATTCCCGCAATATAGTCGCACACCGCTCTGTCGAGTCCCTCTGTCTCTGCGACCGATCGATAGTCCTCGGGAAGCCTCGACGGGTCGGCAAGATAATGCTCATACAATGCGCGAAGCATTCCCTCGACCTTTATTTCCTCAGATTTCGCAACCGGATTGCGGTATACGCGTTCAAACATGAAATCCCGAAACGTCGTCATCGCGTGCTCAACCTGCGGGCTCATCCGAATGTCTTCTCCCGAGGAGCGGATGATATCCCGTACGACGGTATCGATCCTGCGGCTGTAGTGGCCGCCGAGGATTTCCCGCACTTCTTCCGGCAGATCTGTCTCGTGCAGGATCCCTGCCCGTACCGCGTCATCCGTGTCGTGGTTCACGTATGCGATCCTGTCGCTGAATCGGACGATCCGCCCCTCAAGGGTCTCGGGCCATTGCTCCCCCGTATGCCATCGGATCCCGTCACGGACCTCCCACGACAGATTCAATCCTCGGCCGTCCTTTTCCAGCCGGTCTATCGTTCTCAGGCTCTGGGCATTATGTTCAAAGCCGCCGGGATAGATCGCCATCAAGGCACGTTCTCCCGCATGGCCGAAGGGAGTATGTCCAAGGTCATGTCCCAGAGCGATGGCCTCCACCAGATCCTCATTCAGCCGAAGCGCCTTCGCAATGGTGCGCGCATTCTGCGAAACCTCCAGGGTATGGCTCAGCCTCGTGCGGTAATGATCTTCCTGCGGGTTTAAGAACACCTGTGTTTTGTTTTTCAGCCGCCGGAATGACTTGCAGTGAAGGATCCTGTCTCGATCCCTCTGAAACACGGGACGCACCGAGCACTGCTTTTCTTCTCTTTCCCGCCCCTTCGAATTTCTGCTCTTTGCCGCATAGGGGGAAAGATTTCTTTCCTCCATCTCTTCCAGCATTTCACGAATTCCGTTTTGTTCGCTCATTCCCCTTACTTCTTTCCGTACTGTTTATCCTTCAGCCTCTTTTCAAATTCATCATGCGGCAGCGGCCTGTCGTAGTAATACCCCTGGATCGCAAAGCATCCCGCATTGTTCACAAAGACGAGCTGATCCTCCCGTTCGACGCCTTCCGTGATCACGCTCATGCCGAGCTGCAGCGCCATGTGGATGATGTCGGTCAGGATGACCTCATCCCGCCATGAAAAATCATCCGTATTGATAAAGGATCTGTCGATCTTTAATGTGCTTACCTTGAACTCACGCAGCGTGGCGAGTGATGAATAGCCGGAGCCGAAATCGTCGATCGCGGTGCGGATGCCCATCTCATAGAGCTTATCCAAAAATGCCGTCAAGATCTCATGCTCTTCGTCGTCCACCGTCTCGGTCACTTCGATCTCGATCAGTTCCTTATCGATCCCGGCCTTTTTGATGATCCCGAGAATGTTTTCCGCCAGCTCCCTGTCCTTTAAGTCCTTTCTGGAAAAATTCACGGATACGGTCACCGGGTCCTGGCCGGCTTCCTTCCATTTTTTGATATCCTCGCAGACCCGCTCCAGCACATAATAGTCGAGGAACAAGATCTCCCCGCTCATTTCCAGCGTCGGGATGAAAGCGCCCGGACTGATCATCTCATCATTATGTTTCCACCGGACCAGCCCTTCCGCGCCGATCAGCTTCCCGTCTCTGGAATCCACCTTCGGCTGGTAGTAGACTTCAAACTCCTTCTGTTCGATGGAGTCATGGAAAATATCCAGAATTTCTTCCCGCTGCGTTGCCCTTGCCAGTACGGACTTGGATGCAAACGCATGGGACTGATGCAGCTCGTATTTTGCATGAGACATGGCGATGGACGGATAGGTGATCACATCCCGGGGATCCTTGATATCGCCGTCGACATCCCAGACCCCGACCACAGCGGAAAGAGAGACCCAGCTCTTCCCCTTCTCCGTCTTTGTTTCCACCAGCACGCCGCGGATCAGAAGGTTTAAGAACATGTCTCTGTTCTTCCTGAGGATCAGCGCGATAAACGTATCCTCGCCGAGGTGCCCCAGAAATTCCTCTTCGGTCGTGTACTCATGCAGCACTTCCCCATAGCGGATGATGATCTCATCTCCGGTCGCGCTCCCGAATTTCCGGTTGATCTGGCCAAAACCCTTTAAATTAAAATATAATACCGAATAATTCCTGATCTGCCCGGTTTCACGCAGCACATCGGCATACTGAAGAAAGCCTTCCGAATTCGCAAGGCCCGACAGATGCTGCATTGTGCGGTCGATCCTGGTATCTTTTTCCGGTTTCTTTGCCATACCCCTTTTCTCCTGTATTCACAGCCTTGAAGGGCCGTGAACAGTAACGGCTGTGTATATCCGATCTATTATATCACAGATATCGGACATTCGCACCTAAAAATTATGGCTATTCACAGAAACCTAAAATGGTTACAATAGATATATAAGGAGAACATTATGAAAAGAGCAATTCAGATCGCCGCGCTGCTGCCTGTCCCGCTTCTGCTGACGGCCTGTGGCGGCGCATCCGACAAAAAAAATATTTCCGTCGAGACGGAAGTCCAAACCGAGGAGGACAAAGAAGATATGGCTTCCTCCGAAGAAAGCATTAATGATATCAGCCTGCCGGACCTTCCCGAAGAAGAACCGGCATGGACCACCGAAGCCGTGTATCTCGGGGTGGAAAACTACGGTTCCCCCGAAGTGAACAAGGACAGCAAAGACACGTTCCGCTATCGTTTCCGGATCGGCGACGAGGAGCAGGTCTTTTCCGTCGACAGCGGTGATGTGGACGGGGACGGTTTCTACACCTATCCGATCCAGAACCGCCTCAAGGAAGGATACCGGTTCGGGATCAACACGGAAGAAGGCGTTGTGACCTATGTAACGGAGCTCGACGACGGGGAAGTTTCCTTCACTCCCGCCGTAAAAGGCGTTCCCGGGGAGAGGACCGTTGCCAACTTCCTGAGGACTGCTCTTGCGCCTGCCGGAACGGCGCTCTATGTGTACGGCGGCGGCTGGGACTGGCAGGACACGGGTTCCTCTGTCCAGTCCACAACCCTCGGAGTTTCCCCCGACTGGGTTCGTTTCTTTAACAGCCAAACAGCCGATTATACCTACAAAAACGAAGATCCCGCCAACAGCTTCTATCCCTTTGGCGGGTACAACGAATATTACTACGCAGGGCTGGACTGCTCCGGCTTCCTCGGCTGGGCGCTTTACAACACCTTCGAGACCGAAGACGGCCAGACCGGCTATGTCAGCGCGTCCACCGGCCTCGCCAAAAGGCTGTCCCAAATGGGATATGGCTCCTTTGACAAGGAAACAAAAACCCTTCCGGGCGACATCATCAGCATCAAGGGCCATGTCTGGATCAGCCTCGGTACCTGCGCGGACGGAAGCACATTGATCTTACACAGCACTCCCGCCAAAAGCCGCACCGGTTTCCCCGGCGGCGGCGTGGAACTGAGCGCCATCGGATCCTCTGCAGACTGTGAGGCATACCGGCTCGCCGGAGACTACATGAGTACAAACTGCCCGTCATGGTATGAGCGATATGACATCGTGCTTGCCGATCCCGGAACTTACTTTTCCTTCGGCGATGAATCCGCGGGCCGGTTTTCCTGGGCCACCGAAAGCGGCGCCGCCCTTTCCGACCCGGAGGGGATCAGAAGCCTCTCTCCGGAAGGCGTTCTGCAGATGCTGAAGCCTTAGTCCAGGCCCAGCTCCTTTTCATGCTTGTGCGCGATCGCCTTTAACTCTTCCTCTGAATTCAAGAAGAGTTCCGCAAGCTGCGGGTCAAAGTGTTTTCCGGCGCCTTCGCGGATGATGTTCAGCGCCTTATCAAACGGGAACGCCTCTTTATAGCTTCGTTTGGAGACCAGCGCGTCAAATACATCCGCAAGCGCCATGATCCGCGCGGAAAGCGGAATTTCTTCTCCTTTCAGGCCTTTGGGATAACCGCTGCCATCCCATTTCTCGTGATGGCAGGACGCCAGGTTCTTGGCCTCCTGGAGGAAATCGCTGCCCGGCACCATCGCCATCGCTCTGTCGATGACCTCCTGTCCGGCAGTGGTATGTGTCTTCATGATCTCAAACTCTTCATCCGTGAGCTTGCCCGGCTTATTCAGGATCACGTCGGAGACCTTGATCTTTCCGACGTCATGGAGCGGCGCGGAATTTGCCACATTCTCCATATATTCATCCGTCAGTTTATCCGCATAAACTCCCTCTTCCTTCATCCGCCGCATGAGCAGCTTCACATAGGCCACGGTTTTACGGATATGGTCCCCTGTGTTTTTATCCCGGCTTTCCACAAGGTCTGCCATAACATAGATCAGCCCGTTCTGCATGCGTTTGATCTGCCCGTTCTTTTCTTCCACATCCTCGATATAGCCTATCGTCGTTTCCATGGTTGTGGTAAGAACTTCATACAGTTTTTCTATTTCATCTCCCGTCTTGATCTTCAGGCTCTGCAGCCTCTGGATGCTGATCGTCATCGCCTCATTGCTGTCGTACGAGAATTTACGGGAGCAGAAGGTGATCGCATCGATGGGGTAGATCAGATGGTAATTCGCAAGCCAGACCGTCAGCGCCAAAACCAGGATAAAGAAGCCGATAAAGAGGGAAGCCACCTTGGTCAGGAAGCTGAGGCAGCTCATGGTCACATCCTCCATCCAGATATCTGCCGCTGCGTAACAGACGCAGATCCCGCCGGAATTGTACACAGGCTTATAGGCCGTCAAAAGCCACCCGTAGGTATCGTTCGTGACGATCGGATCGATCTCCTTTCCCACAAGAAGCTTCGGAACAACGCCCTCAAAGGATTCATCAAACGGGATCACATCGCCGGGTTCGTTGCCCTTAAATTCTTCCGTATCCAGATCAAAAACGACATGGCAGCCATCCGGCTGGATCTGATAAACATACAGAAATTCCACATGTGGATTTTCTTCCCGTATGCGTTGGAGCTCTCTTTCCGTCTCTAAATATCCATCCGCCTTTTCTCCGTATTTCAGGAATTCTTCCACCTTGTCCCCGTCGACCGTAAGCGCAGCCAGGCTGGCGGCACTCGCACCCACTCTTTCAAACTGCTCGGTCGCGAATTTTTTATAGAGAAGAGAACTGATCGTTGTCGTCACAACCGCAAGAAAGATCATGATCAAAGTGACCATCAGAATGATCTTATTCTGCAGGGACATCTTTCTGGTTTCATTTTTACGGGTCTGCGTCAGCTCCGCATGCGTCAGCGGTTTCTGATGCCAACCGGTCAGATTGACCGATTCCCTGAAGGAAGGCAGGATCAGCTTCAATACGAGGAACACGATCAATACCGTGACCGCCTTATCCGCAAGGTCGATCACCACATCAGAGATCATCTGCGCCTGAAATACGTTCAGCGTACCGTTCTTAAGAAGCTCCTGCGCAAACGGCGCAGAGATCCCTTCGCCGATCCCAAAGCCATACATGAGATACGTTAAAATCGACCCCAGCGCCCCTCCGATCAGAGCAAATACGGGGATCGTAAGCAGAGCCTTCCATATCTTTTCGAAATAGCCTTTTTTTGCAAACCAGGCTCCCGCAACAGCGATCAGAACGCTCAAGACCGCATAGTATGCATTTGTGGGATCCGAGATCATATTGATGATATTGGAAACATACCCCACAATGATCCCGGGCAGATACCCTCCCATGATCGCCACAAGCAGAGTGCCCACGTTGTCTAAAAACAAAGGAAGCCCGATCACTGTCACGAGCCTGTTCAGCAAAATGTTGATAAAAACGGCTGCAGCACAGAAAAAGATAGCTTTCAAATTCCTGGTAAGAAAGTTTTCTTTCATCAATACTCCTCCAGTTCGATGTTCCTATATTCTTCCACAACAGATTCCAGTACCTTTGCCCAGGTGATCGGTATCGTCCGGCGGGCTTCCTCGCCGACAGTCTTTCTGTTCGGGTCTTTTAAGATCATCTGCAGTTTAGCGGTCATCTCTTCCGTATTGGCCGGCGCCGTGTATCCGTTCACGCCGTCCGTTACCGGTTCAGCCGAGTTGGATCCTTCCGTCAAAAGAGCAGGGATCCCTGCCAGCGCTGCTTCCCGCAGCACAAGCGGCGCGTTGTCATATATGGACGGGAAGAACAGCAGGTCAGAGCATAAATACAGCCCGTGAACCTGTCTCGGATCGGCAATCTTTCCCAAGAATTGCACGCGATCCAGTACGCCGATATTTTTGGCGTAATGACGGATCTTCTTTTCGTCCGCCCCTTCTCCGGCCGCCATCAATACAAAGTCTTCTCCTCTGTCCTTCAGCTGCTTCACGCAGTCCAGAACCAGCCGCATGTTCTTATGCCAGATCTGCTGTCCCACAAAGAGCAGGACCGGCTTATCCTGCGGGATCTTATACTGCTCGCGGATCTCTCTCTCGAGCTTCTCTTCATCCTTTTCCGGGAACGGTTCGATCCCGTTTTCAAGCACTCCGATCTTATTATGAAAACCATAGCTGCGAAGCGTCTCGGCAGTTCCTTTGCTGCAGGCATAAACAGCATCCACGCGGCTGTAGAACTCCACCAGATAATTCTTCATAACGTTGGCAAGGAACTTGCTGTGCGTGTAATGGATCACGTCGTCGTAGTACTTGCTGTGGAATGTAGAGACCACGGGAATATTGTATTTTTTTCCGAGCCGGAGCGCGATCCAGCCGACAAAGAACGGGGAATGCACATGCAGCACATCCACCGAATGCTCCTTAAAATAGGCCCTCCCCTTCTTTCCGAGAAACGGAAGCGGAATGTGGAACACGGAAAATCCCGGTTTTACGGAGGGCGTTCGGATCACGGGGTAACTGTAATCATCTGCCGTCTCTCCTTCATGCGGACAGACCAGACAGCAGTCCGAGCCCATCTCCTTTAAATGCCGCCCGTAGGCGTCCACCGTTCGCACAACACCGTCCACGGACGGGTAAAACAGGTCGTTAAATACACCCACATTGGGCACGCGGTCTTTCGGAACCTCTTTCTTCTTCTTTTTCTTTGCCACGGCAATATTCGTCATCGTGATGATCCCCGTCACGAGCCAGGAATAATACACAAGGATACGCCATACGATCATCGCCCAAAAGAGGTACCCGCCGCTCAGCGACGAAAACACCGCATAAAAGGATCCTTCCGCAGCGCCCGAATTCCCGGGAGTGGGAACGATCGTAATGGCGGAATAGATATAGACCACCATTGAGAAAACTTCCCACCAGGGCAGGTTCCCTCCAAACGCCATCAAAGAGAAAAACGGGATCGAAAGGATCGCTGCCTGATAGATCACGGAATAGACCATCAGGCGGAAAAAGAAGTGCGGCCGGCGTTTCATCACCCGCAGCGCTTCCGTATATTCCCCGATCGTAGCGATCACCTTTTCGGCCGAAGCCTTTCCGTCCTTCAGGATATGGATCTTTCCGAGAAACCTCGTAAAGCCGCCGACCAGCTTCGCCAGCGCATGCGGAAAGATCGCAAACAAAATGATCGCCACCGGAACAATGGCGTACATAAATAGTCCGACATAAGCGCCGACCTTGATCACGGGCGAATCGTCCATGACGTGGCGGTTCAAAATGAACACTACCGCAGCGATCAGCACAAAAGCAAGCTGCTGGGTCAAAAAGCCGCAGACCGGAAGGCAGCCGCAGGTTCCCGCCGAGAACTTGTGCCGCCGCAGGCTCAACATCTGGAACGGCTGGCCGCCGGCCCCGAAGGGCGTGATGTTGTCGTAATATTTTCCAAGCACCGCCGTTTCAAACGCGGCTTTCTTGCGATCCTTCCCCTCGGAAGTGATCAGCATATGACGGTATTTGCAGTAATCCGCCAGCATGGCGACAAAGAACAGAGCGATCGCGACCCCGAGGAATCCGAACTTCAGATCCGAAAGTGGGATCCTCTTCACCGCAGTCGCGTCATTCCTAAGTTCCCGAAACGCAATATACCCCACCACCACGAAGTTGATCGCGAGGGTGAGGAGAAAGATGAGTCGTCGTTTTGTCTTTGATTGATTATCTTTGTCGTTGGAAGTTTCTGCGCTCATAGCGTAAAAGCCCCGGATGCAGACCCGGGGCTTTCCCCTGTTCCTTTATTTTTTGATCTGGAAGGTCACGGTCTTCTGTGTCCCATCGGTAAAGCTTCCGGATCCGTTACTGACCAGCACCGCCTTCGCCGGCGCATCCGTTGTTGACGGTTTCTTATTATTTATGTACTTGCCGATCACAAAACCTTCCGTATCTTTTTCTGTCAGGTATTTTTTGCCGAGCTTGCAGACAAACTGATCCAGCCCGGGCTCCACGGGGTCTCCGTCATTCCATTCCTGATCGGGGATCGAGACATCCAGCTTTTCCAGAGAGATCTGTTTGATCTTGTACTGTCCCGTATATTCGCCGGTCACAGAACCACGGAAAGCGATCGTCACGCCGTACTCACCGGCGTCGCGGCTGTTCGGATCCTCATAGGTAATGATATAGTCCGAATCCTTCTTCAGAGTCGTATTTCCAAGCGTAACCGTCACCTTCGGCCGGCAGATCTTTGCGGCAAAGGAGTACTTCTTCTTAGACAGCTTCACTTTCACATCCGAAGAAGACGCCGGATCAATGGTAAAGGGCACGCACGCCGTGCCGGCATAGGAGCCGATGCCTCTGATCAGAACAAAACCGGTACCGGCGGATTTATTGTTCGCATAGCTCAGGGAGTACGAGGAGTCTTTTCTGAGCGGGATGCCGTTGCAGCTCACCGACACACCGGGCTTTCTCGCCTTGCCGTTCCAGACAAAGCTCGACTGCGACAAGGTGATCTCACAGTTTCTCGTGTCGATCAACTGTCTTTCCGCCGGCACCACCTGATAGCTCACCGTAACCGAACCTCTGTAGTTTCCGATACCGCTGACCACAATGGAATTCGATCCGAGGCTTGCGCCTGTGGATCCGGTCAGATTGTAATCGGTTCCTTCGGTCAGTCTCGCTGTGAGCACCGCCACATAGACCTCGGGGGCAGTCTCGCCTTCCTTGATCATTGTGTCTGAAATAAATACGTTGGACTTTGTGAGCTCTCTGGGATTCACCACAAAGGCATTGGCTGTCGCCACATACTTTCCGGAGAACACGCCGTTCGGGATCGCTTCAATGACCGGATAGTAAGTGCCGGCCTCTTCGATGATCTCCACCTCGGTCCCGTCGGATTTCTGATACAAAAGCTTATAGTCTTTCACCGGAGATACGGTGGTCTTATTCATTTTCACGGTCGTCGACGGCTTCAGTCCGTCCGGAGAATAGGTCTGATCCCTGAACTTTGCGATGTTGAGGGTGCTTCCTCCGGTATCCAGATTAAACG
>JAEESA010000030.1 GCA_016286115.1 Lachnospiraceae bacterium | reverse complement strand
CGCCACGGACCGGGATGAACTCTTACGCAGCGTCAGCGGCCTCATCCGGGGCTTCCTTGTTGCAGCGCTCATCTCTGTCCTGATCGGTATCGCTATTTCGATCTTCCTTGCGCGGTCTCTGAATAAACTGAGCATTCAGGAACGGGAGCAGGAAAATCTGGAGCTGATGAAAAAGACGAATAAGGTGATCGTCCGTTCTCTTGCTTCCGCGATTGACGCGAAGGACCGTTACACCAGCGGTCATTCGCAGAGAGTGGCGGAATACGCGGTGGAGCTGGCGAAGAGAATGGGGATGTCCGCGGATGACCTCGAGATCGTCTACTACGCGGGGATCTTACACGACATCGGTAAGATCAGCGTTTCGGAAGAGGTGATCAATAAGCCCGGCAAGCTTACGGAAGATGAGTTTGACCAGATCCGGATCCACCCGGTCAGTGGCTACCATATCCTGCAGGGAATCTATGAAGATGTGCGGGTCGGCTACGGCGCCAAGTATCATCACGAACGCTATAACGGAACCGGCTATCCCAACGGGCTTGCAGGAAAAGACATTCCGAAGATCGCCCGCATCATTGCCGTGGCGGACGCTTATGACGCTATGGCCAGCGACCGGAGTTACCGTAAGGTGCTGCCGCAGGCAAAGGTCCGCGATGAGATCCTGAAGGGAAAAGGAACGCAGTTTGATCCCGAAATCGCGGATATCATGATCCGGATGATCGATGAAGATACAGCCTATAAAAATAAGCAGACCGAAGATGATGTCCAAAATATCCTTGCCGTCGATGATGACAAGGGCAGCCTCATCATCTTAGAACGCGCCCTGCGCGATATGAAGGGCGTTCGCGTGCTCTCCGCGCAGAACCGGGAAGATGCGCTGAAGATCCTTGAAAGCAACGATATCTCTCTTGTCATTCTGGACCTTTACATGCCGGATACGGACGGGTTCCGTTTACTCGAAGAGATCCGCGAGAAAAAGAGGATCCCGGCGATCCTTTTGACAGGAGACAAGACCATGGAAGTGATCAAAAAGATCCGTGAGCACGGCGTCGACGACTATATTACGAAGCCCCTAAGCGGCGCCATCACAAGAGAAACGGTGTACAGTATTCTTAGAAGGAAGCGGTATTCATGAAAAGGCATCTGTCCGAAGAACGGTTTGCGCGGATCAAAACTTATATAGACGAACATTATGAGGCACCGCAGGATAAAGCTCCCGTAGCTTACGAGGATGCGGAGGCAATGAGCCCTCAAAGCGCTAACACTTCGCACCCGATCATGCTGCGCGGCGCGAGAAGGGCGCTGGGAAGGAAGCCGATGAAGGCGTCTGTGCATCGCGCAAGGGAGGATGGCGCAGCGTTTATGGGCATGGCTTCGGCTGCCGCGGCCCCTGCCGATACGGCGGAAAAGAGGAGCCTTAAGGATGTGGTATCGCAGGTCTCGGAAACCTTTCAGGAGTCTTTATTCCGGCGGATCGATGAACGGGGGATGAAGGACCAGGAGGTATATAAAAGCGCGAATCTGGACAAGAAGCTCTTTTCCAAGATCCGGAAGAACAGGGACTATCACCCTTCCAAGAACACGGCGCTCGCGCTTTCCGTCGCGCTGCATCTTACGCTGGATGAAACAAAGGACCTCATCGGCCGCGCGGGCTATGCCTTTTCACCCAGCGAGAAGTTCGATCTCATCATCCGCTTTTATATCGAAGAACAGAATTACGACATCTTTGAGATCAATGAGGCTCTGTATGATTTTGAGCAGCCTCTTTTAGGGGGAAGTTAAACGGTTTTTCGGTAAAGGTGATGTTGTTTTTCTCCAGAAACTGCGGGAAGCCATGAATTTCTTCCGGCCTTAAGATGGCGTCGGGACTGTGCGCATCGCAGCCGTAGATAAAGTCGACGTTCATCTCGGACGCCAGGGAGAAAAACGCGCTGCAGGGGTAGTTGCGCCGGGTGAGATACCCGAGGGCGTTGACCTCCAGCGGAATGTTGAGTGAAATGGCTTCTTTGATCAGCCGCCCCATCTGCGCCCGATAGAGATCAGCATCACCGATAAAATGGATGAGGTCCGGATGCGCAAGGCAGGAGAATACGCCCGTTTTCATCCCTTCGATCGTCACATCCACATAATCCTTCAGGCGCTCTTCTTCCGTGGTCGGACTCCCGGCGTAGAACCCCGAGATCTCGTCCTTCACAAAATGCTGCCCCTGGATCAGATAGTCCAGAGGGTATTCCCGGATCCTTTTCATCATCTCATCGAAGAATGGCGGCATGTACTCCGCTTCATAACCGATGAGGATCTGAATGTCGTCTTTGTATTTATCCCGCAGCTTTGATAACGTTTCCGTATAATCCTCGATCTCCGACACGTCCATCCGTATCCCGGAGACGAAGCCTTTCGGATACGGAACGGGCACATGGTCAGAAAAACCGAGGACCGAAAAGCCCTTTCGGATCGCGGCTTCAATATAATCTTCTTCATAACCGCGCGCATGCTTGCAGCGGACGGTGTGGGTGTGGTAATTCTTCAAAATCTTAAATCTCCATCAGATCAACGCATCAAAGGACATCTTAGCACAGCGTAACTGTTTTCTCAACAAAGCACTTGCATAATTTAGGTTGAACCAATAGCGAAAACAATGTAGAATAAATTTGGCTATATATACGCTGAGATAAATAGAATTGAGGTAAGATACATTGAAAGGAAAGAAGATAATAAGCGCAATCCTTGCCTGCACGATGGCGGCTTTCATGATGGCTTGCGGCGGAGCGCAGAAGGCGGAGAACAGCGGAAACGTTTCAGGGTCCGAGTCTTCAGAAGCGGCTGTAGATATGAACGAAAACAATAAGGATGAAGCGGATGCCGAAGAAAGTCAAACGGATGACTTTCATATCGGCATCGTTACGGGGTCTTTCTCCCAGTCGGAGGATGACAGGCGCGGGGCCGAGGCGTTTCAGCAGAAGTACGGTGCGGATAAGGTGACGCTTGCAATCTACCCCGATAATTTTACGGAAGAAGAGGAAGCCACGATCCAGACGATGGTCAACCTGGCCGATGATCCTCTGATGAAGGCGATCATTGTCAACCAGGCGGTTGACGGGACAACGGAAGCGTTCCGGCGCATCAAGGAAAAACGGCCGGACATCTTATGCATCGCGGGGGAAGCGTATGAGGACTTTTCCGACATCAGCCCGGTGTCGGATCTTGTGGTGAACTGCGACTTTGTCGGCCGCGGATACCTTATGATCCGCTCCGCCCATGAACTGGGGTGCGACACCTTTGTGCATATTTCCTTTCCTCGTCATCTTTCGTATGAAACCGTGGAGCGGCGCGTGGCCGTTATGAAGGCGGCCTGCGAAGAATTCGGCATGACGTTTGCGATGGAGGAAGCGCCCGACCCGACAACCGATGTGGGCGTGCCCGGAGCACAGAGTTATATATTGGAGCACGGACCGGAATGGGTGGAAAAGTATGGGGAAAACACGGCGTTTTTCTGCACGAACGACGCGCATACGGAGCCGTTGATCAAGGTCCTTATGGAGCATGGCGGATACTTTATCGAGGCGGATCTTCCGTCTCCGCTGATGGGGTATCCGGGAGCGTTGGACCTTGACCTTTCCGAGGTGGCCGGAGATTTTGACGGGATCCTCGCGGAGGTGGAAGAGGCTGTTGTTAAAGGAGGCGGCGAGGGACGATTTGGGACCTGGAAATATTCATACGGGCTTACGGTTTCCGCAGGGCTTGCAGAGCATGCCAGGAACGTCATTTTAGGTGAGAGCGAGCTGACGAACATCAAGGATCTTGCCAAGGCGTACGGCGCGTTTTCTCCCGGTGCCGAATGGAGCGGAGCGCACTACACGGACGCCAATACAGGGGAGCGAATGAAAAATACGTTACTCATCTTCCAGGATACATACATCTTCGGCAATCCGGGGTATTACCTGGGTACGACGAAGATTGAGGTTCCCGAGGAATACTTTACGATCCAGTAAGTTTTCGGGGTAACAAAAAATGGCGAAACGGCAGAAGGCAAAGAAAGAAATGACAAGAGAACACAAAAAGATCAACACCGGCATCCCGCTGATACTGATCTCGGTCTTTGTGGTCGTGATGGTGGTTTATTCTTCGGTGTTGATGTATCGGGTTTCCGTGATGAATTCGAGCGACGTCTTCGAAGACAGGGTGAAGAACGTTTCGTCATTGATCGAAAACCACTTGAACACAGCGGAAAACGTGTTGCAGATCACCGCCGATTCGGTGCATCATATGCTGATCAGCGGCAGCACGCCCGCCCGCATTCATGAGTTTATTGTAGAGGAAACGGAGAATGTGACGGCGCAGTTCGGGGAACAGTATCACGGGATCTACGGCTATATCATGGGCAAATATATGGACGGCCTTGACTGGGTGCCGCCCGAGGACTACGATCCGAAAACGCGTGACTGGTATATTGTCGCGGAGGAAAAGGCGGGAGAGGTCGCTTTCGTGCCGCCCTATGTGGATGCGCAGACCGGGAATCTCATCATTTCCGTAAGCCGTATGTTGCCGGACCGGCAGAATATCCTTTCTCTGGATGTGCAGCTCACTGCCATTCAGGACATGATGAAGGAACTCTCGGTCAACGGAAAAGGCTATGGTTTTATCATCGATTCAGACGGCCTCTTTATAGCGCATAGCGATGAAAGCAAAAAGGGAACGTATCTTACGGAGGAGTCCGGCGGAGATGAGATCCTAAAAAAGATAGTAGACACCGGCGACGGTGAGTTCACGGAGTCTTATAACGGGGAAAAGGCAGCAGTGTTCGTCAATGACATCATGAACACATGGTATACGGTCATGGTGGTCAACGATGACGAGATTTATGAAGAGGTGAATAAACAGATCGTGGTGGGCGTGATCATCTGCGCCTGTATCTTCATCGCGATCGCTGTCTTTTATTTTGTCGCCCATAGAAACGAGAAGATCTATACGAAACGGATGGAAGATATGAAGCTGGAGGAGCAGAAGGCTTCCTATGACAGAAGGATCCTGGAGCTGGAGAAGGACGCCGCGAACGCCTCCAACAAGGCGAAGAGTGATTTTCTCGCCAATATGTCCCATGAGATCAGGACGCCGATGAACGCGATCATCGGGATGGATGAGATGATCCTCAGGACTTCGCCCGGCAATCCGATCAAAAAATATGCACTGAACATTCAGAGCGCCGGCAAGACGCTGCTTTCCATTATCAACGGGATCCTGGATTTTTCCAAGATCGAATCCGGGAAAATGGATCTGATCCCGGTGGAATATGGGTTTTCGTCTGTGATGAACGATATTGTCAACATGACGATGAAAAAAGCGGAGGACAAGGGGCTAAAATTTAACCTCTCCGTTTCGGAGGATATTCCCTCTATCTTGAAGGGAGACGAGATCAGGGTCCGCCAGGTCATGTTGAATCTGATCAACAACGCCATCAAATACACGCATGAAGGCAGTGTTTCGGTGGATGTGTCCTTTGACTGGCAAGAGCAGATGCTGCAGGTCAAGGTGGAGGATACGGGCATCGGGATCAGAGAGGAAGATATCAATAAGCTTTTCGGCTCCTTCCAGCGGCTGGAAGAGGATAAGAACCGGAATATCGAAGGAACCGGCCTGGGACTTAATATCGCGCTGCGGCTTGTCAAGATGATGGATGGGACCATCGATGTCAGCAGCGAATACGGAAAAGGAACCGCGTTCACCGCGAAGATGAAACAGGAGGTCGTCGATGCAACGCCGATCGGCGATTTTGCCCAAGATATTTCGTCCATGCAGGAGAAAGCAGATGAATACAGGCCGACCCTCGTTGCGCCGGCGGCTAAGGTTTTGATCGTTGACGATAACGAAATGAATCTGGAAGTAATTGATTCACTTCTGGAAGAAACAAAAATCCGCGTGACCACCGCGGGGTCCGGTCCGGAGTGCCTTAAGCTCCTCAAAGAAGGCTCCTATGACGTGGTCATGCTTGACCAGATGATGCCGGGAATGTCGGGCGTGCAGACGCTGGAAGAGATCAAAAAGCAAAAGCTTGCCGAGGGAACGCCCATTGTCGCGCTTACTGCCGACGCCATTGTGGGAGCCAGAGAAAATTATATCCGCGAAGGCTTTACGGATTACCTGAGTAAACCGGTCATGTATGACGCGCTGGAGGCGATCCTTCTGAAATATCTGGATCCGGCGCTGATCCAGAAGAAAGACGAGGAAACCGGGGAGGAAGAAGGTGAAAAACCGCTTGTGATCGGCGTGAGTGAGTCGTCGGACAAGCTGCGAAAATTAAAGACGCTGCTGGGCAGCAGTTATAAGAGCGTATTTGTTAAGGATACCGAGAGTGCAGTGAAATATCTGAACAAGAAGCAGAAAGAGGAGGGGCCAAAATGACAGATTTTCAGACAGTTGTAGACCATATGGGCGGTATGAGCTGCGTGGTTTCGGTAGAGCGGCTGGAGGATGGACGCACCGGAAAATTCAGGGTGGTTGCGGGCAATAAGGCCTATGTCGATTCTATCGAGCATCCCGCGCCTGGGGCGGAAATGCTGACAGACAAGTTTGTTCCGAATACCGAATATACGAATTACCTGACAAGGGACTTAAATTTTGAGGATTATTGTTTTAGGGCGGCGGTTGAGAAGAAGTGCCTTCATTCCTACGCGCATCCGGACCGGCTGCCGGTGTGGTTTAATATGACCTTCCTTCCGATGTTCCCGGACGAAGGGAATTTAAGCTATTGCCTCTATACCATGGAGATCAGCTTTGAGTCGAACTCGAAGCACATGTCTGATATTTCAGGCGATATCGCGGCCTCTGTTTTGGAGACGAGTATCAAGCTGCGGGGAACGTCTGATTTTAAGGCTGCAATGAAGGACGTGATCCAGGATATCAGGGATCTTTGTGACGCCGAGCATGTCTGCATTTTGCTTGTGGATGAAGTTGAGAAGGACTGCTCCGTTTTATGCGAGGCGTTTTCAAAGGACACGAAGCTGCTTCCGATGGAGCACTATGTGGATAAGGCGTTTTATGCGATCGCGGCTTCCTGGGAGGGAACGATCGCGGGCAGTAACTGTTTGATCGTGAAAAACGAGCAGGATATGGAGGTCGTCAGGGAACGGAACCCGGTGTGGCATGAATCTCTGACCGCGGCGGGCGCAAAAAGCATTGTGCTTTTCCCTCTGAAATCCGGGCATGAACTTCTGGGTTATATCTGGGCGATCAATTTCAACGCGGAAAAAGCGATCGAGATCAAGGATACGCTGGAGATCGCGACGTTCATCCTGGGATCCGAACTCGGTAATTATCTGCTTTTGAAGCGGCTGCAGTTCTTAAGCTCCCGGGATATGCTGCCCGGAGTGATGAACCGTAACGAAATGAATAATTTTGTGGATGGGATGCGTACGGATCAGTCCGGCCCGGCCGGCCCGGTCGGTGTGATCTTTGCCGACTTAAACGGCCTGAAGGAACGCAACGACACTGATGGGCACGCGGCCGGCGACGCGCTGCTGCGTGACGCGGCGAATGTTTTGCGGGAGATATTTGACGAGGAACACATCTACCGCGCCGGTGGCGATGAGTTCTCCGTGATCGTTCCGGAACTGAATGAGGATGATATCTTTCAGAAGATCGAAGAGATCCGGAAAGCCTCCGAAAAATATGACCGTGTTTCCTTTGCTCTCGGCGGAAGCGCGGTGGCGGATGCGCGGGATGTCCGTCTTGCCCTGCGGCAGGCGGATGAACGCATGTATGAGGACAAGCGAAGATATTACGAAACGCATAAGAAATACCGATGATTGTTTGCTCGAACCCTATGGGTGGAATAGTTTGGAAGAGCGTGATATAATAGATCATAATGGGCACAGGTGATTCCTATGGATGAAAATATTGAGAAGATTCCTGAAAACAGAAAAATGAAACTGGATTCTTTGTTCGAGGCACTGACGATCGTCGCGGAGGAGATCCCGGTATATCTTTGCGATATGCGTTACGATTATTCCAGATGGTCATGGGAGCTTGTGGAAGATTTTGATATGCCCGGAGAGTATATGTACCATGCAGGAGTAAGATGCATGGAACGTATCCATCCGGATGACAAAGATGTGTACGGGCGAAAACTGGCGGAGATCTTCAACGGGGATTCCATTACACACGATATCCAGTTCCGCGCCCGGAGAAAAGACGGACTTTACAATGTATGTACCTGCCGGGGGATGGTGATCATTGATGATGAGGGAAAGGCAGAGTACTTTGCGGGACTGATCCGAAATCACAGCAAACAGAGCCATATCGATGATCTGACCGGCATGAAAAACCAGTATGCCTTTTTCGAGGATATCAATGACCTGATCAGCATGGAGAAAAAAGCGAGGATCCTCGTGGTCGGGATCGGCCGGCTTACCGAGATCAACGAGTTATACGGCTATCGCTTCGGGAATCAGGTGATCCAGATGTTCGGGCGCTATATCATGGATAAGGCCGGCAAGCGCGGCGGTACCTATCGCCTTGACGGTTCGAAATTCGCGGTGATCGCGGAAACCCTGTCTGTGGAAGAGATCAAAAAGTTATATAAATCCTTCCGTGTTCATTTCCGGGAAGGCCTTGCCGTGGACAATACCTTTGTGGTGCTGGAACTGAATGCAGGCCTCCTTAGCCTTGAAGATTTTGACACGGACGAACCCACCATTTACGCCTGCCTGAACTTTGCCTATGATGAATCCAAGGTTTCGAGGCATGGTTCCCTTGTGGAATTCCATGACGCGTTAAATCATGATGACCGGCAGAAGATCGCGAAGCTCCATGTGATCCGTAATTCGATCACGCGGGGATATAAGGGGTTTTACCTTTTGTATCAGCCGGTCGTGGACGCGGATACGGAGCAGCTGATCGGAGCGGAAGCTCTGTTGCGCTGGAAAAATGAGGAATATGGCGTGGTTCCGCCGGACAGCTTTATCCCGGTTCTGGAAAAAGACCCGCAGTTTCCGGAGCTCGGCGCGTGGATCCTTCGGACGGCGATCGAGGGCGCGAAAAGAATGCGCGAGCTCGTTCCTGACTTCGTGATCAATGTAAACCTGTCCTATGCACAGCTAGAGCAGGCGAATTTCACCGATATGGTCTGGGATGTTCTGAAAGAATCGGATTATCCTGCGGACCACTTATGCCTTGAGATCACGGAACGCTGCCGCCTTCTGGATATGGATCTTCTGCGGAACGTGGTAGTCAACTTACGCGCAGGCGGGGTAAAGGTTGCTCTGGATGATTTCGGAACCGGATTCTCTTCGATCGGGCTCGTGAAGAATCTGCCCTTTGATACGATCAAGATCGACCGAAGCTTTGTTCAGAAGATCGAAGACGACGACAAGGAACGCCGCCTCGTCAATAATTTCACCGAAGCAGCGGGTACCTTCGGCGCGAAGGTATGTGTGGAAGGGATCGAGACCTCCGGCATGCGCGATATTCTCAGGAAATACGAGATCCAGAGCTTCCAGGGGTATTATTATTCGAAGCCGATCGAGCTTGAACAGCTGATAGAAAGTATAAAAAAAGACGATAAATTTTTTGCGCATCGTGCGTAACAGAAAGGAGTAACTATCATGGGAATGAATGGAGACGGACGGGATTATACCGATGCCGATTTCCGCGTGGTGGGAGAGGACGGAAGCCTGAAAAAGCCGAAACAGCCTCGCTGGAAACTGGTCCGTAATCTCGTGATCATTGGTGTGATCGTTGCAGCCGCGCTGAGTGGCTTTTATCGTGTGAACGAGCAGCAGAATGCCGTGGTGACGATGTTCGGCAAGGTGATCCGTACCGACACGGCGGGATTGTATTTCAAGATCCCCTGGCTGCAGCAGGTGGAGCTCGTGGATATCACGACCCACGGCACAGGCATTGGATATACGGTGGGCAACGACGGACAGAATATCGATGACACGGAAGAAGGCGTGATGATCACATCCGACTTTAACCTTCTGAACATCGATTTTTATCTGGAATACAAGGTGACGGATCCGGTGGCCTACCTCTACAACTCTGACGAACCGGAGGAGGTGCTGCAGAACATCGCCATGTCCAGCATCCGCTCGGTCGTTGCCAACTACGCGGTGGATGATGCCATGACCACATCCAAGGGACAGATCCAGGCGGATGTAAAGGAGGACATGATCCGCGAACTTACGGAGCACCCGATCGGCCTTTCCGTGGTCAATATCACGGTGCAGGATTCGCAGCCGCCGACGGAGGAGATCATCCAGGCGTTCAAGGCTGTGGAAACGGCAAAGCAGGGCGCCGATACGGCCAGAAACAACGCCCTTGCCTATCAGAACGAAAAGCTCCCCGCTGCCGAAGCGGACGCGGATAAGATCGTGCAGGATGCCGAAGCCCAGAAAGCCGCCCGTATTGCGGAAGCAGAAGGCCAGGTGGCGCGTCTCAACCAGGTGTATGAGCAGTATAAAAACTATCCTCTGATCACAAAGAAGAGAATGTTCTATGAAACAATGGAGGACATCCTTCCGGATCTGAAGGTGATCATCACCGACGGCGACACCGAAACGCTCTACCCCTTAGACAGCTTCTACGGGGATAATACTCTTACGGCGGAAGAGCCCGAGCAGAGCACGGCAACGCCCTACACGCCCTCATCATCCGTAACAACGGAAGAAACGGAGGAAGAGACGGATGAATAACATAAACAAGAAAAAAACCATCGGCGGTGTCATCGCCGCTATCGTGATCGTGGCAGCCCTGATCCTCTTAGGCTCCATGTTATATACCGTACGTTATAACGACATCGTGATCGTTAAGGAATTTGAAAAGATCGTGGACGTGAAGAATGAGCCTGGCCTCTATGTCAAAGCCCCCTTCATCCAGAGCGTACAGTCGATCTACGCGGGAAGACGGATCTATGACATCCCTGCCAGCGACGTGATCACGCGTGACAAAAAGTCCATGATTGCCGACGACTACGTGATCTGGCGCGTCATGGACGCGACGAAATACTACCAGACCCTGGGTGCTGTGTCCGCTAGAGCGGAAGAGCGTATCGATGCGGCCGTCTACAACGCCACAAAAAACACGATCTCCGCGATGACCCAGGACGAAGTTATCGCCGCCCGCGGGATCGAGCTGACCAACCTCATCACGGCCGAATCCAATACGGACATCATGTCTTATGGAATCGAGATCCTGACCGCCGAGATCAAGGCGCTGGACCTCCCTGACGACAATAAGAACGCCGTCTACGAGCGTATGATCTCCGAACGTAAGAACATCGCTGCCGGTTATACCGCACAGGGTAACGCGAACGCCAAGAAGATCCGTAACGAGACGGACAAGCAGGTGACGATCACGCTTGCCGAGGCGGAAAAGACCGCGGAGCAGACCATCGCCGAGGGCGAGGCGGAATACATGAAGATCCTCTCCTCTGCATACAACAACGAAGAAAAGGCAGATTTCTACAACTACATCCGCAGCCTGGATGCGCTGAAAGCGTCCCTGAAGGGCGACGACAAGACGATCATGCTGGATAAGGATTCGGAGCTGGCGAGGATCTTGTACGGGGTGTTTGAGTAACAAGTAAAAAAAAGAACCTGCGTGTGCAGGTTCTTTTTTTTGCTCAGGGCGGCGCAAGGAAATATTGCGGCTTGCGCCGAACGCCGTCCGCGCGCAAGTAGGAGGGGGAGCCCCCTCCTACTCGATTGTGAATTATGAAGGTACTTTGGTCAATTCCCGCTCGGGCGAACAGGCGACCAGCTTGTCCCGGGGGATGCGGATGAAGATGTTGACGAGCTCGGGATCGAGCTGCGAGCCGGAAACGTCCCGGATGACCTGGATCGCGTTTTCGTGCGTGCGTGCCGCGCGGTAGTTGCGGTTCGAGGTAAGGGAGGCGTAGGTGTCGGCTATGGAGATGATGCGGGAAGCAAAAGGAATATCTTTTGCTTTGAGCTGATAATATCCATAGCCGTCCAGGCGCTCGTGGTGGTACTCGATCCACGGGAAGATCTCGCGGAAGGAGACGAGTGGTTTTAAGATGTCCACAGAGTCTTTGGGGTGTTTTTTGAGGATCTCCCATTCTTCCCCATTCAGGGAGGAAGGCTTGTTCAGGATATCCGGTGGAACTCTGAGTTTACCCACATCATGCATCAGCGTGGCGAATTCCAGACTAACGCGGTTGATCCCGACTTTCTTTGTGGCCGGAAGATAGTCGTAGAGCAGCAGGGCTACGTTACGAACATAGCGGCTGTGCCCCGTTGCGTTGGGTCCCATATCATCCTCCACCCGGACAAGGGCTTCTGCGATGTTTAAACAGTTGCTCTTAACGGTGCCGATGAGCCGGAACATGAGCGTCAGCACGAGTGCGACGAAGACGCTGCCTCCGAAGAGGATGCCGGCGACAATGAGGTCCGGCTTTCCGATGACGGCCACGAGGATGTATCCGATCAGGAAAAAGATCAGAAGTATAAGCGAAAAGTATTTCCAGATCGTGTCCGTTTTAACGCCGGAAGAGAGCACATCAGCCGAGTCACGGATGAATAGCGCGAAACGAATGATGTTTGTTACCATGATGAGAACACCGCAGATGATCATTCCTAAGATCACGTATTCCATAATCTGATCACTCCTTTATTATTCTGACCGGATCAGTCGTCGGGATCCGAGTCCTGGTTTAATGCTGCCTCCTGCATTTCCTGAATGTCAGGGAACATGGATAGCATTGGTTTTATCTTCTTATTTCGCATTCGCCTGTCTACATAGTTCTTCGTACATCGCATGACTTGCGGCGCGAGAACGATCACGCCGACCAGGTTGGGCAGCATCATCAGACCGTTAAAGGTGTCGGAGATGTCCCATGCCAGCTGCGCTTCAACGACAGAGCCGGCCAATACGATGATGACGAAGATGATCCGGTAGACCAGGATCGATTTTGTGCCGAAGAGGTACTCAAAGGCCTTGCTGCCGTAATGGGACCAGCCGAGGACCGTTGAATAGGCGAAAAGCAGGATGGCGATCGCGATGAAGATCGCGCCGGCTTTTCCAAAGGTAAGCTCAAAGGCGTGGCTGACCAGCGCCGAGGAGTTCACGGCCTGTCCCTGCGCGGAAAGCTGGCCCGTCGCAAGGTCGATGTCCCCACTTGTGAGGATCGTCAGAGCGGTCAGTGTGCAGACGATGATCGTATCGGCAAAGACCTCGAAGATGCCCCACATACCCTGCCGTACCGGCTCCTTAACGTTGGAGCTGGAGTGGACCATGACAGAAGACCCAAGGCCGGCTTCATTCGAGAACACACCACGCTTCATACCCATCTTCATGGCAAGCGCGATACCGGATCCGACAATACCGCCAGCTACGCTCTTTGCGGCGAAAGCGCCTTTGAAGATCGAAACAAAGACAGCAGGAACGGTCGTGACGTGCATGCAGATGATGACGATCGCGCCGACGAAATAGAGGATGACCATAAAGGGCACGAGTTTTTCGGTAAAGCTTGCGATCCTTTTAATTCCGCCGATGGTCACCAGGCCGACGGCGAAGAACAGGAAGATCCCGACGGCGATCGGGGGGATGCCGAAGGAATGGTTGATGTTCGTGACCATGGAGTTGACCTGGCTCATGTTGCCGATCCCGAAGGAGGCAAGAAGGCAGAAGACCGAGAAGAGGATGGCTAAAACCGCGCCGAGGGTCTTGCAATGCTTCTTCGCGCCGAGACCGTCCCTGAGGTAATACATGGCGCCTCCGCTCCATTCACCGGCCGAATTTTTCCGGCGGTACAGGATGCCGAGCACGTTCTCGGAATAGTTGGTCATCATGCCGAAGAAGGCGATGACCCACATCCAGAACACCGCTCCGGGCCCGCCAACAGCGATAGCGCCGGCCACGCCGACAATGTTACCGGTTCCGACCGTGGCGGCAAGGGCCGTACAAAGTGACTGGAACTGCGAGATCGATTTGTCTTTGGTATGTGCTCTGACATGGCGGTCTTTGAAGATCGCGCCGATGGTATGTTTCAACCAGTAGCCGAAATGCGTCACCTGGAAGAACTTGGTCAGGATCGTCATCAGAACGCCGGTTACGCCCAGCAGAATAAGCGCGGGCCAGCCCCAGACAGCTTCGTTGATGACAGAATTGACGTTGGTGACGGCTTCAATGATCTGATTTCCCATTACTAACTCCTTAAAAAACCCTAAAATCCATTTAAGTTTACTCTTTTTTTGCTGATTTTGCAATAAACGGGTGGTTTTTTGCTCCAGTTTCTGATTGAGGTTATCGGGAGGGGCATGGTATAATATACTTGTTTTTACGTTGTTTTTCTGCCTGCGGACCGGATCGGGTTTCGCAAGCGTAATGGGAGGATATCGAATGGAAAAAGCAAAGGTTTATTTCACCGATTTTCGTGCGACCAACGGGATCAACATGCCGGACAAGCTGGCGAAGCTGATCCGCAGGGCAGGGATCGAAGAGATCCCGCTGGAGGGAAAGTTCTGCGCGATCAAGATGCATTTCGGGGAACTTGGAAATCTGGCGTTCCTACGCCCGAATTACGCGAAGGCAGTGGCGGATGTGCTGAAGGGAAAAGGCGGAATGCCGTTCCTTACCGACTGCAATACACTTTATCCCGGCAGCCGGAAAAATGCGTTGGAGCATTTGGACTGCGCGAACCTGAACGGATTTAATACAGTCACGACAGGCTGCCAGATCATCATCGGTGACGGCCTGCGCGGCACGGATGACATCGCGGTTCCTGTGCCGAACGGAGAATATATTAAGGAAGCGATGATCGGGCGCGCAATTATGGACGCGGACGTATTCATCAGCCTGAACCATTTCAAGGGACATGAGATGACGGGCTTCGGCGGTGCCATCAAGAACATCGGCATGGGCTGTGGGAGCCGCGCGGGCAAGATGCTGCAGCATAATGAAGGAAAGCCGAGAGTTGACGCCTCGTTGTGCCGGAGCTGCCGGCGCTGTGCGAAAGAGTGTGGGTCGGACGCGATCTCCTATGAATCCGGGAAGGCTGTGATCAACGAAGACCTGTGCAAGGGCTGCGGCCGCTGTATCGGTGCCTGTGCCTTCGACGCGATCGAAAACGTGAACGGAAACGCGACAGAACTCCTCTGCTTCAAGATGGCGGAATACGCCTACGCCGTCTGTGCGGGCAGGCCGCACTTCCACATCAGCCTCGTAGTGGACGTATCGCCGAACTGCGACTGCCACGGCGAGAACGATGTGCCGATCCTTCCAAACATCGGCATGTTCGCCTCCTTCGACCCCGTAGCTTTAGACCAGGCCTGCGCGGACGCCTGCCAGAAGGAGGCTCCCGTGAAGAACAGCCAGCTCTCCGACAACCTCGCGCGCCCCGACTGGCATTTCTACCACGACCACTGGAAAGACTCCAACCCGAACGTGCGCTGGGAAGAAACCCTGATCCAGGCCGAGAAGATCGGCCTCGGAACCCGCGAGTACGAATTAATTACGATGAAATAAGAGCGGAGTCAGCGCCGCCGCGTTTCGATGATGTGTCTCGCAAGCCGGCGTAGGACGTTGACAAACTGCACAAAAAAATCTTTCATTTGGACGACAAATGTGATATAATGTATATTGAAAAGAGGTCGAAACTATGAAAGAGATTATTTTTTCCCTTCTTCTGGTTGGTATCTTCCGCGGGGTCGAGCGCCTGGGCGTTCCATTCTATCAACCTCACAACAGGAAGATTGTATATCTGGAGGAATACAAAAAAAGGCTCAGAATGAAGCTTGCAGGAAATCAAATTTAATATTGTGAAACAAAAAGGCCTGTCAAGAGACGGGTCTTTCTTTATGGAAAGAAGCGCGTAAAAAATTTCTTCTTTTTTTTGTGGAAAAATGACAATGGTCTTAAAACACAAGATATAGTAAAATAATCTCCGTTGGGTCAATTTCTTGTAAAAATGGAGGAGTTAGTTTATGTCTGTTACGCCGATGGATGAAGTCATGGTAAGTGGAGCATGCAAAGGAGATGCAGAGAAGATCGTGAGTTGCCAGTGCAATATTGAAACAGCTCCGGAGCGATGTGAAAATGCGGAACAATGTTTGTATTATGCATATTACAGGTGCTCCCGAAGATTTCATCTGATGGAGGCGTCAAACGCATCATAAAACCGTGAGCGCAGTCGTAAGGGCTGCGCTTTCTTGTTGTGCGCAGCCCCGTGCAGGGAAATATTCCGGCTGAAGCCGGGCGCGCAGCGAGTAGGGGGATTTCATCACCCCTGCTCGATCTCAGGGAGATACAGAAGCACCCGCTGCATAGGCGTGAGAAAGAGTGAATACATCATATTATGAAGAAAATATTATTGATCGATGGACACAGCATATTAAACCGCGCATTTTTCGGTCTGCCGGACCTGACGAATTCGGAGGGGCTGCATACGAACGGGGTGTACGGCTTTTTGAATATCCTGCTGAAGGTGCTGGAGGAGGAAAAGCCGGATTACCTGACCGTTGCGTTTGACGTGCATGCGCCGACGTTCCGGCATAAGATGTACGCGGAATACAAGGGGACCCGTAAGCCGATGGCGCCGGAGCTGAAGGAACAGGTGCCGCTGCTGAAGGAGATGATCCATGCGATGGGGATCCTGACCGTGGAGAAAGAAGGGCTGGAGGCAGACGATATCCTCGGCACGATCTCGCATGAGTGCGAGGAAAAAGGCCTTTCCGTTTCCGTGGTGTCGGGGGACCGTGATCTTCTGCAGCTGGCGACGGAGAAGGTGATGATCCGGATCCCGAAGACGAAAAAGGGCCAGACCGAGGTGGAAAACTATCTGGCCGCGGATGTGAAGGAGAAATACGGGGTGACTCCGACCGAATTCATCGACATGAAGGCGCTGATGGGCGACGCTTCCGATAATATACCGGGCGTGCCGGGGATCGGGGAGAAGACCGCGTCCTCGATCATCCAGAAGTTCCACAGCATAGAAGAGGCACATGATCGGATCGATGAGGTGACGCCGCCGAGGGCCAGGCAGAATCTTGGAGAATTCTGGGATCAGGCGGTGCTCTCGAAGGAGCTGGCCACGATCGAAGTGCATGCCGAGGGGCTGCCGTTCTCTCTGGAAGAGGCTGAACTAAAGGATATCTTTACCGAGGAGGCTTACCTCTTATGCAAACGCCTGGAGTTCAGGAACCTGCTGAAGCATTTCTCTCTGGAGAAAAGCGCGCCGGCGGTCAGCGAGGATTTTTGGGAGATCGAAGAAGAAGAGGGCGCAGAGAAGCTCTTTGAATCCCTGGAAAAAGAAAATATAATCGGATTTAAATATTTACAGGAAGGCGGAAAGCTGCTAGGGCTTTCTCTGGCTTGGGGCGAAAATAACGAAGCGGCGTTCCTGCGTGTTGGAGGAAAATTAAAAGAAGATTATTTAATTGGAAAAGTGAAAAACGGAGCCACTTCGGGGCTGAAGCAGCAGCTGCGCTTTCTCGATCCGGCCGGGGCTTTGGGTTCTGCCTCCTCTGAAAACGGTTTGGAAGCATTCTTTGATGCGGAGCTCGCGGCATATCTTTTGAACCCTTTGAAGGGGGACTATCCCTATGAAGACCTCGCGAAGGACTATTGCGACAGGATGCTGCCCGGAAGGGAAGACCTTCTGAAGAAAAAGAAGTTATCGCAGGCGATGGCGGAGGATCCCGAGGCGTTTTTGCGGTATGCTTGTTATGAAGCCAGGGTGCCTCTCGATGCAAAGAAGGCGCTGGAGGATGGCCTCAAGGAGAAGGGCAGCATGAAGCTTTTCACAGAGATAGAGATGCCGCTCACCGTCGTACTCCATGACATGGAAGAAACGGGGATCCGTATGGACTGCGCAATTCTAAGAAAATATAGTGACGATTTAACTTCGAAAATTCAGGAAATTGAGAAGAAGATTTATGCAGAAGCCGGGGAGGAGTTCAATATCAACTCGCCGAAACAGCTCGGAGAGATCCTGTTCGGGAAAATGAACCTTCCTTATAGCAAGAAAACGAAGACAGGATATTCTACGGCTGCAGACGTACTGGAAAAACTGGCGCCGGAGTTCCCCTTTGTGGCGGATGTGTTATCCTACCGTGGCTTCGCCAAACTGAAATCGACCTATGCCGATGGCCTTCCGACCTTCGTGGCGGAGGACGGCCGGATCCATACGACCTTCCATCAGACCATTACCGCGACCGGGCGTCTGAGTTCGGCGGATCCGAACCTTCAGAACATCCCGATCCGAACCGACCTGGGCCGGCAGATCCGGAAGGCTTTTTTGCCGGAGGAGGGGTACTGCTTTTTGGACGCGGATTACTCGCAGATCGAGCTGCGTGTGCTGGCACACCTCTCAGGTGATGAAAACCTTATAAAAGCGTACAATTCTGCACAAGATATCCACGCCATGACGGCTTCCGAGGTGTTTCACGTACCGATCGACGAGGTAACTCCGTTGATGCGGCGGAACGCGAAAGCCGTGAATTTCGGGATCGTATACGGGATCAGCAGCTTCGGCCTCTCCGAAGACCTTTCGATCTCAAGGCAGGAGGCGAAGGAATATATCGACCGGTATTTTGAGATCTATCCGAAGATGCATGAATATCTGAAAGGCCTCGTGTCTGACGCCAAGCAAAAGGGCTATGTGACGACGCTTTACGGGCGGATCCGTCCGGTGCCGGAATTGTCCTA
>JAEESA010000029.1 GCA_016286115.1 Lachnospiraceae bacterium | reverse complement strand
GTCACTGAAAAGATACGGCACTCCGTATTCTTTTGAGGCCTCTTCCCCGATCCGGTTCAAAAGAGCCGCGTTTTTCAACGGGCTTAACGACAGAGTTGTCGTAAAATAATCAAAGCCCTTTTCCTTTGCCACGCGGCCGGCTTCAAAAAGCCGTAAACGAAAACAGCCTTCGCACCGCTTACCGCCTTCGGGGCACTCTTCCTTTCCTTCCGCCATCGCGTAAAACCGATCCGTATCATAAGCCCCTTCCAGAAATGACAGCGGATACTTTGCCGGATAGTCTTTCAGAAACCGTTCCTGTTCCTTCACGCGCCTTTCATATTCTTCCGCCGGAGCGATGTTCGGATTGTAATAGAACACCGTGATCTTAAAATGCTGATGCAAACGCTCCAGACAGGCGGAGCTGCAGGGCGCGCAGCAGGAATGTAACAAAATGGAGGGAACCGCGCCCACCTTCGTGAGTTCTGCCAGCGTCCCCTCCATTACCTTCTGATAATTCACATTCATTACGCTCTGGCCCTTCTCTTGACCGGGAAAAGCACCAGCCCGACCGCCAGCACGCCACAGAAATACAGCAGCGCGCTCAGGATCAGGAAGATCACATTCCCCGTCAGAGCACCGAGCACGATCTGTGCCGCGCAGACCACTCCATGGATCCAGAGCGGAACCTTCTGCATGCAGAACGCCATTCCGACTTCCAATATAACGATTAAGATCACCGGCAGAACCGGAAGCTTTAAGAGAAGCAGACCCACCAGAATTACGGCCACCACCGCCGCTGCGAGGATCGCAACCGCGATTTCGGGGATTTTGGATTTTCCCCTGCCCTTTGGCGATGTCTGCGCCTTAGTTTCCTTTGTTTTATGCTCTTCCACAACTCCCCTCCCCAATAACCTGCAAAAAAATTTGTAACCACTATAGCAGTTTCCCGCCAATTTTTCAAGCAAAAAGAACTGCTTGCATTTCTAAGGACAATTCATTATAATAGGACAGGTATCGACCAAAAGCCGATGTGGCTCAGTTGGTAGAGCAACGCATTCGTAATGCGTGGGTCGCCGGTTCGAGTCCGGCCATCGGCTTTTTCTGTTTTTATCCGGCGTTTTCGCCACATCTCACTGGGACTGAGGTAAACAAAATATGCATTATCAGGAATTTCTGGAGACGGTTACGTCCCTGGTCTGTTTTTCTATACCCCAAGATACCAAAGCGGAACTGACACAGGTTTTGAAAAACAATGATACGCGGCTGGATGCCCTCACCTTTCGAACGCCCGATTCCGATGTTTCGCCGACGATCTATCTGAACCCTTTTTATCAGAACTATCTGAACGGAGCGGATCCGCGCGACATCGCCGAAGAGATCGTTCACGTCTGGGAAGGCGCTCTGCCGGCAGCGACGCCGGATCTTTCGTTCTTTTCCGATTATGAAAAGGTGAAGCCGCGGCTTGTCTATAAACTCGTCAATCAAAAACAAAACAGGGAGCTTCTTTCCGAAACCCCCTGGTGTCCGTTTCTCGATCTTGCGATCGTATTCTATTGCCTGCTTTCCGAAGACACGCAAGGAAACGCTACGATCCTGATCCGCTCAAAGCACTGCGAGATCTGGAACGTGGACGCGGAGACGCTCCTTACGGACGCCCAGGAAAACACGCCGTTTTTGCTTGCCCCGGAGATCAGAAGCATGCGGGAAATGCTTCCGCCGCTTTTATTCCCGCCGGAAGCGGACGAGGATCATTTTCCTCCTCTTTATGTCCTTACCAACCGGCTGAAATTAAACGGAGCCGCCTGCCTTCTCTATGATCACCTTCTGCAGGACTTCTCGGAGCGGATCGATTCCGACTTCTACATCCTGCCCTCCAGCGTGCATGAGGTGATCCTGATGCCGGCAAAATCAAGGACTGATGACGACGCCCTTTCTTCCATGGTCTGCGATGTCAATCGCACCCAGGTCTCTTCCGAAGAATACCTTTCGGATCATGTCTATTTCTATTCCAGATCTGAACGGCAGATCTGTCTGTAAACAAAGCCTAAGTCTATAATATCTAGATCAGATTTTGATACAGCTCTTCATAGGCCCTTGCGGACCTGGTCCAGCTGAAATCCTCCTCCATGCCGCGGAGCGCGATCCTCTGCCAGCGGTCCTGATGTTCGATGTAAGTAGCCATCGCGTAATTAATGGCGCCGTACATCTCATGAGCGTTGTAGTTGGAGAACGAGAAACCCGTGCCCGTGTCCTCATACTCATTGTAGGGTTTTACCGTATCAATGAGCCCGCCGGTCTCACGGACGATCGGCACGGTGCCGTAGCGCATGGAGATCAGCTGGGACAGGCCGCAGGGCTCAAATAAGGATGGCATCAGAAACGCGTCGCACCCGGCATAGATCTCGCGCGCCAGCTGCTCTTCATACCCGATATGGACCGAAAACCGTTCCGGGTATTTCCCTGCGAAATAGGTCAGCATTTCTTCGAACCTATACTCTCCGCTCCCGAGGACATAAAGCTGCAGATCCTTCGTGCTCAGCATTTCTTCGAGGATATAGGCAATGAGATCAAACCCCTTCTGGTCGGTGATCCGGCCCACCATGCCCATCGTAAACACATTATCCCGTTCCGGCAGACCCCGTTTTTTCTGCAGGGCGATCTTATTCTTTTTCTTCCCTTCAAACACGTTTTTCTTTGAATAATGGATCGAAAGATACGGATCCTTCGCCGGATCGAACTCCTCGTCCACGCCGTTTACGATCCCCCTCAGCCGGTCTCCCTTGGCTTTTAAGAGCCCGTCTAAGCCTTCTCCGCCTTCGGGCGTAGTGATCTCTTTCGCATATGTGGGGCTCACGGTCGTCACAAAGTCCGAGAATACAAGGCCGCCCTTCAGGCAGTTCCCTTCCCCGTAAAATTCCAGATACTCCGGCGTAAAAAGTGTTGCCGGCAGCCCCGTCGAATCCTTCAATCCCTTTAATGTCCAGCGGCCCTGAAATTTCAGATTATGGATCGTAAACACGGTCTTGATCTTGCTCATCTCCGGATAAGATTTATAGAGCGAACACAGATAGACCGGCACCAGAGCGGTCTGCCAGTCGTGGCAGTGGATCAGCTCCGGCCTCCAGTCGAGGTACAGGATCGACTCCAGCACGGCCTTGGAGAAGAAAGAAAACTTCTCGATGTCCTCATGGATCAAATTATAGGGCTTATCTCCGCCGAAATAGAACTCATTGTCGATGAGATAATAGGTGACCCCTCTCCACTTCGTCTCGTAGATCCCCGCGTATTGCTTTCTCCAGCCGAGATCCACGTAAAAATGCCCCTTTAACTTCAACTTTTTTCTCAGTTCCTGGTCCATACAGGCATAAAGCGGCATCATGACGCGCACATCCCACTCTTTCCTGTTAAAATGTTCCGGAAGCGTACCGGCCACATCCGCCAGACCACCCGTCTTCATAAACGGAACCGCTTCTGAAGCCGCAAACAATATATTGATCATGATCCAATAATCTCCTTCTTGTTCTTCGCCTGTGTTCTCATCTCAATCGCATTCTGTTTCGCCGCGTCCGTAACCGAAACGCCGCCCAGCATCCGTGAGAGTTCCTCCACGATCTCCTCTTCCGATAGTTCCCTGATCCTTGATACCGCAAGCCCTTCTTCCGCGTCCTTTTCGATCAGAAAATGCTGATCCGCCATGGCCGCGATCTGGGGAAGATGGGTGATGCAAAGGATCTGCGTTCCTCTCGAAATTGCCGAAAGCTTTTCCGACACCGCCTGCGCCGTGCGCCCGCTGATCCCGGCATCAATTTCGTCAAAGATCACGGAGCCGACTTCTAAAGGCCCTGTTACGACCGCGCTGAGCGCCAGCATGATCCGGGAAAGTTCACCGCCGGATGCCACCTTTTGCACCGGCAGCTCCGGTTCTCCGGGGTTTAAGGCGATCAAAAACTGCACGTCATCCTGCCCGTTCGGACCGGGCTCCGGGAGCTTTTCCATCTCCGTCGTAAAGCGGACATCCAGAAAATTCAAGTCAGAGAGCGCTTCCGTCATTGCTTCATCAAAACGCGCCCGACAGGCTCCCCTCTCTGCGCTCAGCCGGTCCGCCGCCGCCTGTCTTTGTTCTTTAAGTTCTGAAAGCTCCGAAAAAAGCGCTTCCTTACGCTCCGCAAGCGACTGAAGAAAGTCCGCGCGTTCTCTCTTTTCTTCGAGAGCCTTAAGGATATCCGAAATTTCAGGGGCGTATTTCTGTTTCAGCCGGTTGATAAGGTCCAGCCGTTCCGTCAGACGGAAAAGCTTTTCCTCATCCCCTTCGCCATCTTCCCCGTACATGCCCATGTCCCGCTGAAAGTCGTTTATTAACGCGTCGATATTATTCAGTTCATCGCATAATTCCTGCAGAGCCGGATCATAGGCCACGGCCTTTGACAGCTCTCCCAGCGCGCGGTTGACCTGCCAGGACGCGGAAGTTTCCCCTTGTGTGACGTATTCTTTTGCCGCTCCAAGGGCCTCCCTGATCTTTGAGGCATTGGAAAGACGAAGGAACTCTTCTTCCACTTCCTTATCTTCCCCCTCCTTCAGGTCCGCCTCTTCGATCTCTCTGACCTCATACGTCAGAAGATCCAGTTCTCTTTTCTGCTGTTCCTCCGAAAGATCGGTATTCCCGTATTCTTTCTCTTTTTCCCGGAAGGCGCGGTAAACTTCTTCATATGCTTCCTTTGCTTCAGCAACAGCCGCTCCTCCGAACCGGTCCAGAAAATCCAGGTGCGTACTCTTTTTTTTCAGGATCTGGTGCTCCATCTGCCCGTGGATCGAGATCAGGAGGGATGAGGCCTCCCGCATTTTCGACAGCGGCACGGTCTCCCCATTGATGCGGGCGATGGATTTTTTCTCCGAGATCCGCCGGGATAAAATTATGGTTCCATCTTCCGGCTCGATCTCCAGTTCTTTCAGCTTCTGATCCAGCTCCGGGTCCGTTTCAAAGGTCAGTTCGATCAGCGCCTCGGTATCCGATCGCAATAGTTCCTTTGGGATCCTCTCGCCAAGCGCCAGAGAGACGGCCCCGAGCAGGAGCGATTTCCCCGCGCCGGTCTCCCCGGTCAGGATATTGAGGCCCTTGTCAAAGGAAACCTCCGTTTCCCTGATCAGAGCCAGGTTCTTTACATGCAGATCACGCAGCATAGCAACTCCTTCCACCCATAAAGTCTCTCTCTGTCTTACGTATATCTCTGCATTTTCTTTTCAAGCGTCTCCAGGAAACTGCTGTTGCTGAGGCGCAGGATCTTCGTTTCCTTTTCGGCGCGTTTGACCACGATCTCATCATTGGTCACCAGGCGGGTGCTGTTTAACCCGTCAAAACTGACATTAATCGATGCCGCGGACGTATAGTTTCCGCCGCGCACTCTCACCCTGATCTCCGCGCTGTCGTCAAACACGATGCTGCAGTGGTTCAGATCATGCGAATTGATCGGCGTCAGAAGGATGATCCCGGCCTGCGGCTCGATGATCGGCCCACCGGAGGACATGTTATAGCCCGTAGAGCCCGTCGGCGTGGAGACGATCAGCCCGTCGCCGACATATTTGCTCAAAAACTTTCCGTTGACGGAGGCCTCGAGCCCGATCACGTTCAGCGCGCCGGAGCGATGGATCACGACGTCATTCAGTGCGAGATCGTTTTTGATCTCCTTTCCTTCGCGGATCAGCGATGCCGCCAGCATGATCCGGCTCTCGACCTGGAACGAATCCTCCATAAGGCGGTTCAATGCCTTGTCCAGATTTGTCTCGTCCAGCTCGCATAAATAGCCGAGTTTTCCGAGATTGACCCCGATCAGCGGCAGGTTCTTATCCAGCGTATCTCTTGCCGCCTTGATAAGCGTCCCGTCGCCGCCGATCACAAGGATCGCTTCCGTATTTTCCGGGATCTCATTTTGCAGGGCTTCCCTGTATCCGGGCTCGAGCCCGTCCCGCTCCAGAAAAGACGCCTCTCCGCCGAGAGAACGGATCTTCTCCGTGATCTCTTTTGCATAGCGAAAATCAGGGTCTTTTCCTCCGTTTGTGATCAGAAAAAAATGATTCATTTATGAAAACGCCTCCGATGCGTCTGTCACCGCCTGTTCGGCGAAGACCTCCTTTTCTTCTGCCTCTTCTTTGGAAAGGAGCAGAAGAAATTCCACATTTCCTTCCGGTCCCCGGATCGGAGACCAGGTCAGTCCGGCGGGATAAAGCCGGTTTTCCTTCGCGCAGCTCAAGATCTTGTCGATCACTTCCCGCCACACGGCCGGGTCCTTCACGACGCCCTTTTTTCCCACCTTTTCACGTCCTGCTTCAAACTGGGGCTTGATCAGAACCACCCCTTTTGCATCCTCCTTCATCAGCGCCGTCATGACCGGCAGGATCTTATCGAGCGAAATAAACGCCACATCCGCGCTGATGAAATCCATGGATTCGCCGATGTCGTCAAACACCATATAACGCACATTGGTCCGCTCCATGGAAACGACTCTCTCGTCCTGGCGAAGCGACCAGGCGAGCTGGTTATAGCCCACATCCACGGCATACACTTTCTTTGCCCCGTGCTGCAGCATACAGTCCGTAAATCCGCCCGTGGACGCGCCGATATCCATGCAGGTGAAGCCTGTAAAGTTCAGTCCGAAAAATTCCACGGCCTTTTGCAGCTTCAGCCCGCCCCTGGAAACAAAGGGACAGGTCTTTCCGCGCACCTCAAAAACCGCGTCTTCACTGAACTTCGTTCCGGGCTTATCCTCCCGCTCCCCGTCCACAAAGACCAGCCCTTCCATGATGAGCCTTCGCCCCTGTTCCCGTGACGAGACCAGATTTTTCTTTACCAGGATCAGATCCAGTCGCTCCTTCATGGACGGATCTTTCCTTCTTTAAGAACGGCTCGGATCTTTTCGGCCACAGACGCCGTATCGATCCCCGTCTTTTTTTTCTGCTCCCCAACGCTGCCATGTTCAATATAGGCATCCGGCAGAGCGATCAAAACCTGTTTCATCGTGCTGCCTTTGGCAAGAAGAAGGTCTGCAACCTGCTCCCCAAGCCCGCCGCGGCGCACGTTTTCTTCCATTGTCACGAGCACGGTATGTTCCTTTTCAAGGCTTAGGATCAGCTCCTCATCCAATGGCTTTGCAAAGCGGGCGTTGATCAGCGTGCAGTCAAAGCCGTCTTTATCCAGCTCTTCCTTCACTTCCGCCGCTGTTTTCACCATGCTCCCATACGCAAAAAGCGCAAGCTTCTTTCCCTGATGCAGGACCTCCGCTTTTCCAAGGGCAAGAGGCGTCCTCTTCTCCTTGAAACCGCACCAGGCTTCTCCCTTCGGGTACCGGATCGCTGCGGGCGCTTCCAGCTGCAGCGCAAACTTCATCATGTCCGATAATTCCCATTTGTTTTTCGGCGCCATCAGCGTCATGTTCGGAATGGAGCCGAGATAGCTGATATCAAAGATCCCCTGATGCGTCTCCCCGTCGCTTCCGACCAGGCCCGCGCGGTCGATGCAGAACAGCACCGGGAGCTTCTGGATGCAGACATCATGCAGGATCTGGTCATACGCTCTCTGCAAGAACGAAGAATACACAGCCACCACGGGCTTTAACCCCTGCGAGGCAAGCGCCGCTGCAAACGTCACCGCATGCGCCTCCGCGATCCCAACGTCAAAAAAACGATCCGGAAAGAGGTTACGAAACCGCTTCAGCCCGGTCCCTTCCGCCATGGCCGCCGTGATCGCGACAAGTGCTTCCTCCCTGTCCCCAAGCTTCCTCATCACCGTGGAAAAAATATCCGTATAATTCGGCGCCTCCCGCTTTTTCTTCGGAAGGCCTGTTTCGATCACAAACGGATCCGCCCCGTGAAACCGCTCCGGATGGCGCTCCGCGGGAAGATAGCCCTTCCCTTTTTTTGTCACGACATGGACTAAAACCGGCCCGTCGATCTTCTTCGCTTCCCGCAGGATCTTAGCCACGGCATTGACATCATGCCCATCCACCGGTCCAAGGTAGATGATGCCCATGTTTTCAAAATACATGCCCGGGATCAGGATCTGCTTGAACGAATTCTTCGTCCGGCTGATGCTCTCGATGATCTTTTCCCCGTGCGGCATGTTTCCGAGGGATTCCTTCACCCCGTTTTTTAAGCCGCGGTAAAACGCAGCGGTACGGATCCCGGAAAGATAGGCACTGACGCCGCCCACGTTCTCCGAGATCGACATTTTATTGTCGTTTAAGACAATGATAAAATTCTTCTTCAGCTTCGACGCGTTGTTCATGGCTTCATACGCCATGCCGCCGGTCAGGGCCCCGTCGCCGATCACCGATACCACGGAATAGTCCTCGCCGGTCAGTTCTCTCGCCGCTGCAAGGCCAAGCCCCGCCGAGATCGAGGTCGAGCTGTGCCCGGTATTAAAGGGATCACAAACGCTTTCCTCCGTCCGCGGGAAGCCCGAGATCCCGCCCTCGCAACGCAGCCTGTCGAAAGCGTCCTTCCGCCCGGTCAGGATCTTGTGCGTGTAGGACTGATGCCCCACATCCCAGATCAGCCGGTCCTTCGTCGGATCAAACACGAGATGCATCGCCACGGTCAGCTCCACCACGCCGAGATTGCTCGCGAGATGCCCGCCGGTCTCCGAGATATGTTCGATCAGAAACTCCCGGATCTCGTCACAAAGCTCCGGTATCTCATTTCGATCCAATGCCTTTATATCGTTTGCAGCGGTAATCCGATCCAGTATCAACTCCGCCTCCAGCCTTCTCTAAGGTATAAACCCCTAATTTTTCCGCTCTACCAGCGACAGCAGAAGCTCCTTCAATTCCTCATGCTCCTGCGAAAATCCGTCCAATATATCCACGGCCTCTTTGGTAAGCCGCTCCACTTCTTTTTCGGCCGCCTCCGCTCCCTTCAGCGTCACATAGGTCACCTTCGCGTTCTTTTCGTCGCTTCCGATCGGCTTCCCGAGTTCCTCAAAGGTTCCGTATCGATCCAGAAGGTCATCCTTGATCTGAAACGCGCGTCCCACGCACTGCGCGACCTTCCGAAGCGCCTCAAGGTCTTTATCCTGCGCGCCGGCAAGGCAGGCTCCCACCGTCATCGAGGCTTCCAGGAGAGCGCCTGTTTTTAACGCATAAACAAACTCCAGGACCTCTTCGTCCTTTTCTCTGCCCTGATCCGTTTCCACATCCACCGCCTGGCCGCCGATCATGCCATAGATCCCGCTCGAACGGTAAAGCAAGGACAACGCCTTTCCGATATATGGATTTTCCGGCGCTTCCGAAAACGCGCGGCAGGCTGTTTCCACGGAAAAATTAAGAAGCGCATCTCCGGCCAGGATTCCCATCGCTTCCCCGTACACCGCATGGGTCGTTTTTTTCCCGCGGCGATATTCATCATTGTCCATTGCAGGAAGATCATCATGCACCAGCGAGTAGGTGTGGATCATCTCCATCGCGGCCATGAACGGCCGGATCGAAGCATCCTTCCCGCCGAACATTTCAAACGTAAGCAGCATCAGCATCGGGCGAAGCCTCTTCCCGCCGGCGTTCACGCTGTAGTTCACGGCCTCGGTCAGGCGCTTTTGTAACCCCTCTTCCTTCGGAAGGTATTGCCCGATGATCTCCTCGATCTCCTTCTTTCTCTCCATCCGTAAATCCTCATATTCCAGGTCAACCAGCGCACCAGCGACTGCTCGCTGCGCGGGCGGCGTTCGGCGAAGCCGATAGTTACTTTACGCCGCCCTGCGCATAAAGTAGAAAAAGGAGGCGCGTCCCGCCCCTCGTATTTCATAAGAAGTTAGCCAACACGCCGTTCACAAAAGAAGAAGATTCTTCCGTACCGTATTTCTTGACAAGCTCCACCGCCTCATTCACAGCCACATTCTGCGGAATGTCCTCATCGAACATGATCTCATAAAGAGCGAGCCTTAAGATCGTAAGCTCCACCTTTCCCATCCGGCTGGTCTTCCAATGCGTCGTCCGCTCATTTAGCGCCGCATCCAGCGTCGGGATCTTTTCGACCACGTTCCCGAGCTTCTCCTTCATATAGGCGTCGTCCTTCGGATCCAGCGGGGCAAGCTCCTCGAAAAAGATCTCCTCCTGCTCCTTATAACCCTCTTCATCATAAAAATCAGCCCGGAAGAGGATCTGAAAAAGATGTTCTCTAATCTCTCTTCTGGTCATTATTTTTCCGACGCCATATCTACGGCTGCGATCCGCACATTCACCACGGAGATCGTCAATCCCGTCATATTCTCGATCGCGGTCTTCACTCTCTCCTGCACCTTCGCCGAAACATCGGGGATATTATACCCGTATGCGATATTGATCGCGATATACACTTCGATGGAATCCTCCATCATTTCGATCCGGATGCCCTTGGAAAGGTTGCGCATTCCGAGTTTTCCGACCAGCTCGTTCGTGATATTGCCGGCCATGGAGCTCACGCCCTCAACCTCCGTTGCGGCAAGGCCCGCGATGATCGCGATGACTTCATCCGCTACCCGGACCGACCCTTCTTCACTGTCTCTGATCACTACTGTATTTCTGTCCTCCGCCATGGACGAACCTCCTTACATACTCTCTTTTCGCCATTTCTATCATTATATCATACGTGCATTACTTTTCAACCGCGACGGAAAAAGAACCCGTGGGGTTTATTCCTCACAAGCTCATCCCGTTCCGATTTCGCCTGCTTTTTCACAGCCTCTCTGGTTCCGGCCGTCAGCACTTTTTTTCTGCCCTCCAGACATTCGGGGCATACATCATCGCGGTTCCGGTTCAGCCTTCCGCAGGTACAAAGCCACCCGTCGTTCCGCTTCTCCGCATAGCAGATCGCGTGGTGAAAATTCTTCCGGAGCAATTGGAACCCTTCCTGATCGCGCCAGTGATCCGGTTCCAGCTCCTGATAATAATACAGCTTTTTATGCGGCCGTTCTTTCTTTTCCACCGTCCCGTCCGAATAATGCACTTCCTCATAGGTAATGTCGATCTGTATCGGGATATTGCCGATGTCACAGGAATAATTGAGCACGATCCGCATCGCCGGCTCAAACGGCGCGCACCGGATCGAAAACACATGGGATTCCTCGCCTTCGACCGGGATGATCTCACCAAACACATCAAACGCGCGCATCGAGAAACGGATCCCCGCGATCTGCTGTCCGGAAAGATTGTTTACGTCTATGGCCAGATTCAGTTTTTCATTCTGATATTTCGCATCGGTGCGATTGATCCGCACTCTGGCGTGATAATCCACCATTCCTTCTCGTTTGATCATTTTTCCTTTATCATCTCCATCAGAGCTTCTTCATTGATCACGGGGATCCCGAGGCTCTTCGCCTTCTCCAGTTTACTCCCCGCGTTCTCTCCCGCCAACAGGTAATCTGTTTTTTTACTGACCGAACCGGTGCATTTCCCGCCGTTTTTGCGGATCAGCTCAGTGATCTCATCGCGCCCGAACTGCGTTAAGGTTCCGGTCACAACGATGGTAAGTCCCGCAAGGGCACTGCCCGCTGCGGTCTGATCCGACTTCATGTTCACGCCCGCCTCTTTCAGCTTATTAAGAAGGTCTTGATTTCCTTCGTCCTTAAAATACCGGACGATGGATTCCGCGGTCACCGCGCCCACATCGGGAATGTTGGTGAGCGTCTCCAGATCGGCGTTTGCGAGGCTTTCCAGATCATCAAAATGCCGCATGATCTCCTGCGCCGTGGTCTTTCCGACGTTTCGGATCGCAAGGCCGGTCAACACTCTCGCGCTGTCCTGCGACTTGGATTCCTCGATCGCGTTCAGGATCTTTTCTGTATTCTTTTCTCTCCCCATGATCCCGAGATCGATGAGCTCCTGCTTTTTCTCCTTCAGAGAATAGATGTCCCCGCAGTCTTTTAAGAACCCCTTTTCCGTCAGCTCCTTCACATAGGTCGGACCGAAGGCTTTGATATCCATCGCGTCCTTTCCCGCAAAGTACGAGATCGTGCGCACCAGCTGCGCCGGGCAGGAAGGATTGACGCACCAGATATCGGTTTCCCCTTCTTCGTGAAGAAGCGGCGCTCCGCAGACCGGGCAGACCGTCGGTTCGGGATAGGTCCCGCCGGTTGCTTTCGTGACCCTTATGATCGCCGGAATGATCTCCCCCTGCTTGCGGCAGATGCAGCTGCACCCTTCCGTGATCCCGAGTTCATGGATGTAGTCGATATTATGGAGCGTGGCTCTGAGCACATTGGTCCCGCACAGGCGCACGCTTTCCTTAAAGCGGCCGCGGAAGGTAAGTTTCCCCGTACGCCCTACATCCACCTCGATCTCCCCGATCACCACTTCCTTTTCCTCCGGCGGATATTTATAGGCGATATGCCCGTCCGTGTATTTGCTTCCGGCCGTAAAGGAAGAACGGTACGCGGTCTCATTGATCTTGACGACCGCCCCGTCGATGTCGTAAGGATACAGTCCGCGGTTCTCGCCGATCTCGCGGATCTTTTCCATGACCTCTTCTTCGTTTTTGCAAAGAAAATGAGGGGCGGTTGAAACGCCCCATTGTTCCAGCTGATCCATCCCCGCCACATGCGAAGGAAGAAGGGTCTCGCCCTCCCCTTCGGCAGCCTGGATATTGAACACATAAAAACTTAAGCCGCGTTCCTTCGTCACCCTGCTGTCCAGCTGCCGCAGCGTGCCGGCCGCAAGGTTCCGCGGATTCGCTGCCGGTTTCTTTCCAAGATCCTCCTGAAGCTCATTAAACCGGTCAAACGCTTCATGGGTCATATAAACTTCCCCGCGAAGCTCGAGATACCCTTTGACCGGCAGCTCCCTCTTCACGTCGTCGATCACAAGCGCGTTGATCGTCACATCTTCCCCGACCAGGCCGTTTCCTCTGGTCTCAGCAAGCGTCAGTTTCCCGTCCGTATACCGCAAAGACATGGAAAGCCCGTCGATCTTATGCTCCACGGAAAACGTGGCGTCCGGATACACGGCCATCACCTTCGCGATCCATTCCCGGACCTCTCCCTCTGAAAACACGTCCTGAATACTGAGCATCGGCACACGGTGCGTCACATTGACACCGGCCTCCCGCTTGGTCTCGCCGCCGATCTTCTGTGTCGGAGAATCCGGCGTCACCCATTCGGGATGCTCCTTTTCCATGGCTTTCAGCCGGGTCATCATTTCGTCATACTCGAAATCACTGATCTCCGGCGCATCCTCATTGTAATAGAGGTTCATATGATAATTGATGGCTGCTTTCAGCCTTTCGTATTCTTCCATCCGATCCTGTTCAGGAACTCCCCTTTTTCTTTTCCTTCGATCGCCCTGAGCTCGCCGGGCCGTAGATCATCAAGCGTAACGTTCAACACCCGGATCCGCTTTAATGCTCTTACGCGACACCCCGCCGTCTCGCACATCCTTCTGATCTGGCGATTTAACCCCTCCGTCAGAACGATCGAAAACTGCTGTTTCGAAAGCTTTTTCACCTTGCAGGGTTTTGTCGTGCGGTCCAGTTCGCTTAAGTACATGCCGCCGGAAAGCTTTTCGATCAGTTCCGCCGTCACTTCCCGGTCGATCGTTACCAGATATTCTTTTTCATGGCCGTAACGGCTTCGCATCGCAAGCTCGATCCAGTCACCCCGGTTCGTAAGCAAGAGCAGTCCTTCCGAGTCCTTGTCGAGCCTTCCCATGTAGGTCACGCGCGTCGGCAGCGTAAGCACGGACGCCAGATTATGCGGTTCCCTCTTTTCCTCCGTACAGACAATGCCCTTTGGTTTATAAAAGGCGTAAAGAAGATCCTCTTCTTTTCTTTGTACGGGTTTTCCGTGAAAAAGCACTTTGTCTTCTTCCGTAACATCCATCCCGGGCTGCGCTTTTTCCCCGTTGATCAGGACATTCCCGGCTTCGATCTCCCGATCCGCCTGCCGTCTTGAGCAAAGCCCCGCTTCACTCAGGAATTTGTTTATTCTCATATTGGTTTCGTTTCAACATATAGTAAATGGAGGAGGCGGCTCCGTCTCCTCCAAAAAATCTCTTTATTGTAACAGGTCTGTTCGGATATACCCGGTCTGCCCGTTCCATTCAACCTTGGTCCATCCTTCTGCATAGCTGTCGATCACCTTCACATATTCCCCTTCATAAGCGGTGCCAAGCTTGGTGGCGGTCTCGCTCATGGAAGCTCTCACGTTCACTGAGGAAGTGATCCGGATCGTATCTCCGGGCGAAGGTACTCCGCCGCCGGTAGATGCCGGTTCGGGCGCAGGCTCTGCAGGCGTCTCCGCCGGTGTTTCCGCAGGCGTTTCACCCGTTTCTGCTGCTTCCGTTCCTTCTGTCGACTCTGTCGAGCTTTCTGTATCGGCAGGGTTCATAAGGAAGTCAGAACGGATATACCCAACGGTCCCGTTGTGATCGATCTGATACCAGCCGTTCGCCATATCCGAAAGCAGCGTCACTTCCGTTCCCGGATCCACGGTTTCAAGGACATTCCCTTCCTGTCCTGCGCCGTCGCGGATATTCACGCGGTCAATAGTAACCAACGTCATATTGGAAAGATCCGGCTCTTCTTCGGTCTCCGTTTCCACCGGTCCCTCTTCCGCCGCTTTCTTCTGTTTCACATTTTCCGCCCAAGTCGCATACGCCTCATGGACCGTCGTATTGATAAACTCACCGAGCTCCGGATCCGACCCCACTGCCGCTTCATACCTGCTCTGCACATCCTTCTGCAGCTTCGTCACATCATCCTGCGACTCAAACAGAGCGATCATATCCGCCACTTCCGGATCCGTGGGCTGCTCGCTCGTCATCGAGTTAAACTGGCAGTACAGGCTGTTGATATAATAATTCCCGTCGTCCCCTTTTTCCACATAGAAGAAATCGAGACCGGGCGCCAGCGTATTCATCCCCGCGAAACGGATATCGACAGCCGCATTCACGATATAGGAGCCGTCCTCCAGCCCTTCCTTGGAATAGACCTTCAGATTCTCATAGTTGTCCACCAGCTCCGAGAATACCGCCACAAAGCCTTTTTCCGAATCGGAAAGATTCTTCACGATCCGTTCCAAAGACGCCACGTCTCCGGCGGAATAGTAGTTATAATAAGAAAGGATCAGATCTCTCAGCTTTGTATCCGAATCCACCGAGAATTCCGCGGAAACCTTATCTTCTATGGTTCCTCCGGAGCTCTTGGCTGCCTTGCCGTTTGTGCCGAGAGCCAGCACAACGACGAGGATAAGGCAAACAAAAAGGCCGCCTGCCAATACAAACCGACCGTATTTTTTCATAAAGGATTTTAATTTATCAGAAAAACTCATATGTTAACCTCCGGGGTGAGGGAAGAAAATTATGTTTTTTAATGATAACGAATTTCTCCGCTGCCTGCGGCAGCTCTCGAAATTCTATATCATCAAGATTTTTAATGATAAACGAATTTCTCCGCTGCCTTCGGCAGCTCTCGAAATTCTACAAATACTCGCAATCTCACGATTTTCTTCGAAAATCGCTTCTTGCTCGTATTTGTTGGCGACCAAGAGCCCAGCCGAGCACTCATGCGAGCATGGCGCTCGGCTGGGCTCTTGGTCGCTTTATCATTAATGCAACCGGCGGGAATCGAACCCACATTACAGGAGTCGGAGTCCTGCGTTCTATCCGTTAGACTACGGTTGCAAATACGAAAGCGGCCTTATCGGTCACTTTCGCACTTAATGAATAATAGCAAAGTATTTTAAAAATAGCAACCCTTATTCCTCTTCCTTTCGTTCGCCCACATAAACCGGGCGGCCGAAACCGCGGGGGAAAAGCTTTTCCGAAAGGAGCAGCGACGTCTCGTTATGCCGCTCCACAACGAACTCGGTCTCCGGGGAATACATTTCCTCGGCGGATACGACCACCTGGCGGATCATGTACTGGAGCTGCATCGCCGTTTCTTTTTTGTCCTTTCCGAAGGTGAACATGAGCTTGATCTCCAGCTTCCCGGAGGGCGTCTTGTGTAAAAGGATCATGCCCGTGACGCCGTCTTCATCCTCGCAGTAACAGGAAATGTCATTTTCAAACCAGGACCTCGGAAGCTCGCTGATATCCCTGCAAAGCCCCGTTCTCTTCTTGCTCACGAGTTTTTGTATCGTGCGCCGGTAGGTGCGCTGCGTCATCTCGCTCAAGGGTTTCACATTCTCTGCGATCTTCCTGCTCTTTAAGAGCGGCATTTGGGAAAGCTCGGAAAGATGCACCGTGATATGGTCGCCTTCCGTCAGTTTCATCGGAAAACCGAATTGCTTTAAAATCTGGATCTCAGGGCTGTTCTTTTTCGTATACACCGCGGCCGTGGAACGCTTTGACCCCTCTTCGGCAATCTTTTCCCCATACGCCTTCAGCATCTCTTCGCCCGCTGCCATGTCCTTAACCGCGATCCAGGGGATGTGGCTCTCCGTGGGATCTTCGCCTTCCAGGTTGATCATTTCCCACACCATGCCGGCAACGGGCTCCTCCGTGTCATCGATCGCCACCATGCCGCGGAAATACGTCCGTTCCAGGTTTTCCGCTATATCCGCTCCCAGGAAATTTGCATACTCGGAAGCATTCTCTTCATTCAGATCTATGAGTCTCACTCGGTTTCTCCTAAAAAAATCTTAAAAACTTTACTCCGCACGATCGGGATGGTAGACAAAGGAAAGCATGGTCAGGTCATCAAACTGCTCTGCTTCGCCGACAAACTTGTCCACATCCTCCCGGACACTGCGCAGCAGTTCTTCCGGTTCTTCGTCCTTATGGTTATTTAAGCTCACCACCATGCGCTCCATCTCAAAGCGCTCTCCCTTGGTGTCCGTAGCCTCGGGCACGCCGTCGGTGTAGACAAAGATCCGGTCTCCCGGGGCGATGTCGTATTCCAGATTCTCATATTGAGACTTATGGTAGCCGCCCATGACAAACCCGTGCTGGGTCTGCAGCAATTCATAATCTCCGTCTTTCTTTTTGATGGCCGGATACTCATGTCCCGCGTTGGCTTCGATCACGTGGCCGGTGGATAAGGTAATGATGGCCATCCAGACCGTCACGAACATAGCCTCTTCATTTTTATCGCATAAGCGTTTGTTCACATCCGTAAAGATCTCCGCGGGAGTCCCGCCCATCAGCGCGCGGTTCTCAAGCAGCGTCTTCGAGACCATCATGAACAGGGCCGCCGGAATCCCCTTTCCGGAAACGTCCGCGACCACAAGGCACAGATGGTCGTCGTCGATCATAAAGATATCGTAGAAGTCCCCTGCCACCTCTTTGGCCGGCGTCATCGAGGCAAACACATCGAAATCCTTGCGCTCCGGGAACAGCGGGAATTTCTTCGGCAGCATATCCGCCTGGATCTTTGTCGCGATCGAAAGCTCTGCGCCGATCCTCTCTTTTTCCGCCGTGATCTCCATGATCTCTTTGATGTATTTTTTCGTCCTCGCGGAAAGCTCCCCGAAGGTCTGCGCCAAAAGCTCGATCTCATCCCCGGTGCGGTAGACATTATCCATTTCGAAGTTGAAATTGTCTCCGGTGATCTGCCGCACGGATTCCGTCATCCGGTTGATGGGGTTGGTAAGCTTGCCTGAGAACATCAGAGCGACCAGAACCGCATTGGCAACCAAAAGAACCATTACGCCAAGCGTCAGCCAGGACGACTGCCGGAAGCTTCTTTCGTATTCGCGGATCGCTGTGCCCATGGTCATATCCAGCTGCTGCACAAGCTTATCCGTCGGTTTTTCCAGCTCAGCCTGTTCCAAAAACAGCATTTGGGTCCAATTTGCCGTTTGCATCGGCGCGTAAGCGACACAGTACTCCCTGCCGTCAACGGTCACATTCTCCCTGAAACCGATCTCTCCGGTCAGAGCCGTCGTTATGACATCATTCAAGCTCTCATTCCCCGAACCGAGAACATCCGAGGAGAGCATATCATCCATCTTCAATTCGCCCTCTGTACGCGGCGAATAGATCAGCTTGCCGTCATCGCTGACCACAATGGAAAAGCCTGTCTCCCCGATGTCTACCACGGAAACGATCTCCTGGAAGGTTTCCAGCTTCATGGAGCTTTCCACGATCGCGACCAGTTCATCTCCCACATACACCGGCACGCCGAATTCGAACTCACTGACATTGAGAAGCGTACTGTGCACGGCATGGGTCAGAACCACATCATGCGTTTCCACCGCTGCTTTCCACCAGGGACGGACCAGCGGGTCATACGGAAGGAGCTCTCCATTCTCACCGAATTTCACACCCGAGTTGACATCCATGAAAATGGAAACTCCGCTGGGAAAGGATATGATGAGATCCTGAGTATCAAACTCGGCATCCTCGATCATCTTTGCCATCAACGGCCCAAGGTTTGCCAGCTTATGAACCATCACCATATCTTCTTCGCTCGGGTTCGCCGTTTCTGAATACATGAGCTGCAAGGCGAGCTTTCCCGCGTTTTCTAATTTCGGAGGCTCGATCTGGGTTTCCGCGTAGTTTTCGGGATGCAGAAATACATCCTCCACCTGCGCCGCCAGCGTGACCGCCTGATTCCGCAGCTCCCACACTTCCCAGTTGGTATTATCCGCAGCGGAAAACGCCATGTTTTTCATGTTCTTTTCCGCCATCTGCATCATGGATGCTTCGGACTGTTCGCGGACACTCAATGCCTGCAGTTCGCCGGTCTCGTTCGCCATTTTCTGAAGCGTTCTGAGCTGGATCATGCCCATGAGCGCAAACCCGCAGATTGCCGTGATCACGATAGCGATACACAACGCAAACACCTTTTTCCGCAATCCGCCTTTATTCCATTTTTTCTTTTTTTTCATTTATTTATTATGCCTCTTACTAATAAAACTTACAGTACAACCTCGATCGT
>JAEESA010000289.1 GCA_016286115.1 Lachnospiraceae bacterium | reverse complement strand
ATCGATACGGCGCTCCGACGCGAAAAGGAGGTGATTGAGCTGCCGTCTACGAGCGCGGCGCAGGAAGAGAGAGTGGAAAAATGCGTTAAGGATGCGGACCATTACCGCAGGTGGAAAGAAGAAAATGCCGCTGCGGATCCGAAGGCGGAAGCGCAGGCTGAGGAGCAGAGGAAGCTCTTCAGGGAGAGGCTCAATACAAGCGTAAAGGAAAACTCCTTTATGGAAAAAGAGCGGTTTTTTGACTCATACAGAGGGTTTGACCTCATTCTTCCCGCCGGTATGGACGGGGTGAAACCCTACATCTGGATCAGTCATGAGGGGAGATACCGCGTTGAGATGGGCGATACCCAGCTGGGAAATCTGATGCGGATCGATCATTTTCTCGAGCACCTTAATGAAACTGTGGAAAAGCTGAAAACGGGGCTCTGTAAGCTTACGGACCGGGAAAAAGAAGTGCAGGAGGAGCTTGCGCGGAATGAGACCTATGCGGAACAGATCGAAACGCTGCGTTCACGGGTGGAATCATTGGATGAAGAACTGGGGGTGAATAAGGAATGAATGAATTGAAGCAGAAAAACATCCCGGTCATATCCGTCGGAGCAATGGTGGAGCAGCTCTCAGGCTCCTATGAAACCATCATCAACAGCGGCCTTCCGATCAAAACCATGCCGTCCGTCATGCTGTGGGGGCCGCCGGGGATCGGAAAGTCACAGGCCATCCGGCAGATCGGCGAGCGGATCGAAAAGAAGACAGGGAAAAAGGTGAATTTTACCGATGTGCGGCTTCTTCTTTTCAACCCGATCGATTTAAGGGGCATACCGACGGCAAACGCGGATAAAACGCTGGCGGTCTGGCTGCGGCCGCAGATCTTTCAGATGGATGCGTCGGAGGACGTGGTCAACATTTTGTTTTTGGACGAGATATCGGCAGCGCCGCAGTCGGTGCAGGCTGCTGCGTACCAGATCACGCTGACCCGGACCGTCGGGGAACACCGCCTGCCGGACAACTGCATCGTGATCGCGGCGGGGAACAGGATCACGGACCGGTCGGTGGCGTATAAAATGCCTAAAGCTCTCGCAAACCGTCTTCTGCATTTTGAAGTGGAAGGGAATTTTGATTCCTGGAAGGAATGGGCGGTAAAGACCGGGATCAATGAAAAAGTGATCGGCTTTCTGTCCTTTAAGAGGGATTATCTGCTTTCCTTTGACGCGGCAAGTGAAGACCTCGCTTTTCCTACGCCCCGGTCCTGGGAGATGGTCAGCAATCTCATGAACGGCGTGTCCGATGATCCGGAGAAAATGTATCCGCTGATCGCAGGGCTTGTCGGGATTGGCGCGGCTGTGGAGTTTCGGACCTGGACCGGCGTGTATAAGGATCTTCCGAAGATCGAAGACATTTTTGACGGCAAAGAGGTTCCCGTGCCGAAGAGCACGGACACGCTCTATGCACTTATATCCTCAATGCTGGCGTATGCGAGGGAGCATAAATCGGAGATGGACAGGATCATGAATTCCATACGTTATGCGTTCAAAATGCCGCCGGATTTTTCAACGGTCTTGATGAAGGACTATATGTACATTGAGGAAGGCTATGACAAAAAGCTTGTTGCCATACCGGAGTTTATGAAGTGGCTGGAAACCAGAGGGAGTTTATTGAATGGTTCTGTCTGAGGAAAAGATCAGAAGCTATATACGGCGGCTCCTTCTGTCGCGGATGAGGATCCTGTGTACGAACGGATTCTACGGACTTCTGATCATGCATATGAAATTCACGCTGGATGAAGGGTGCGAAACCGCGGCGACGGACGGGGACAGGATTTATTTCAACCCGCAGTTTCTGGAGAAGTTGAGCGATGATGAGCTGGATTTCGTCCTGATGCATGAGATCCTGCACGCCGCATTGCAGCACTGCAGCCGCACGGGAGACAGGGATTCGGAGCGGTTTAATATCGCTTGTGATATTGTGGTGAATTCCAATATTCTGAAGTCCTGCGACATGGAAGAAAGCCGCATATCCTTAAAAGAGTACGGCGTCAGCATGCATATCGCGCCGAACGGGAAGGAAGGCTGGGAATACACGGTGGAACAAGTTTACGAGATGCTGGGGAAAGCGGCTCTTTCAGGGAATGTGCCGGGGTCATCTTCGAACGGGAATGCAAAACCTGCTTCGGGAAAAAAGAACCGCAAAGCGGAGGACCCAAAGATAAAACCTGGGATGATCATACAAGATGGAAGGGCGAAAAAGGGGATGCGTTTCTTTCGGATGTTTGGGTAAAGCGGTTGGAACAGGCGTATGAAGCGGTCCAGATCCGTGATCCGTCGAACTCCAGAGGGCTGGTCCCGCTGTGCGCAAAGCGGCTGCTGGATCAATTGAGAAAGCCGCAGATCGACTGGAGGACGGTGCTGAACAGCTTCGTTCAGGAGGAGATCGCTGATTATTCCTTCATGCCGCCGGACAGAAGGATGGAAGACAGCATCTTTTTTCTGCCTGATTTCAATGAGAAGGAGGAGTTCGCGTCCGACATCCTCTTTATGATCGATACATCCGCGTCCATGTCGGATGCTATGGTAACGGCGGCGTATTCGGAAGTAAAGGGGGCTATCGATCAGTTTGACGGAAAACTTAAGGGCTGGCTGGGATTTTTTGACGCCGCGGTTGTTGAACCGAAGCCTTTTATGAGTGAGGGGGAATTCCGTGCCATAAAACCGGTCGGAGGGGGAGGAACGGATTTTCTTGTGATATTCCGTTTCATTCGGGAATATATGCAGGACAGATTGCCTGCCTGCATCATCATCCTGACCGACGGATACGCTCCGTTTCCCGAAGAAAGCGTATGTATGGGCATTCCCGTGCTCTGGCTTCTCAACAATGAAAATGCAGAGCCGGCATGGGGCAGCGTAGCCAGAATCCGGGTTTGACAGTTTTTCCAAAAAAACAACGATTAAATGGGGATTTTTGTGATACTACTGTGACAGAGGATGTGTTATTATGAAGAACACGAAAAAAATCGAAGGGTAGAAATATGCACTGGAATAACAATATGATCCCCAGAATTCTCAGAGCAGCGGGAGCCGGACTGATCACAGTCCTGATCGCGGTGCTCGTTCTGGCATCGAATAAAAATAATGAAGCAGCGCAGGCCGCCGGCAGTGAAGAGACGGAGACCGCGCAAAATACATATGATGTGAATACGAACGAGGAGATCCGGGAGTTGATCCGGTCTTATTATGATGCTTATGCGGCCGGTGACACTGCCGCTCTGGAGCAGATCGTAAAACCTCTTTCCGATGAGGAAAAGGGGTTTGTTGGCATGTTTTCCGAGTATGTGGATGAGTATGAGAATCTTATCTGCTATCAGAAACAGGTTCCGGGAGAAAATTCTTATATGGTCAATGCGGCCGTTGATATTCTCTTTAGAGGGATCGATACGCCGGCGCCGGGGCTGGATTTCTTCTATGTGGAGACCGATGAAGACGGGTCTCTTTACATAAACAACCTCTATTGTCAGTTCAATTCCATGATGGAGGTGGATCCGGTCAATCCGAAGACGCAGAGCATGATCGAGGACTATGAGGAGCAGATGGACGTGGTCCTGCTCAAAGAATCGGTGCAAAAACGCTATGAATCTGCCGTGATGGCCGATCCGGCGCTGGGAGAGCTGATCTCTTCCACAATCCGCGACGCCTACACCTCATGGGCGACGGAGCCTGATGAGACGGAAGGGATCGTAACAGCGGCAGTCGAAACCGAAGCAATCGAATCGGAAGCGCCCGAACCGGAGACCGAGACAGAGTCGGTAACAGAGACCGAAACCGAG
>JAEESA010000028.1 GCA_016286115.1 Lachnospiraceae bacterium | reverse complement strand
CTAGGGACCCGAAGGGATTCGAACCCTCGGTCGCGGCGGGTGGGGGACCCGCCTCGGTCGGCCGCAAGAAGGCGCCACCGGCGCCTGCGGCCCTCTGCGTTGCATCGAATGCTTCGGAGCAAGGGCTCGAGACTGCAGTTAGATAACAGAAAAGACCGGGCTAAAGCCCGATCTTTTCTGTTATGGAACCGAAGGGATTCGAACCCTCGACCTCTGCGTTGCGAACGCAGCGCTCTCCCAACTGAGCTACGATCCCGAAATCACAACTCGTATCATACCATGATTATCTTAAAAGCGCAAGATGAAAAAAAAGTATAAAAAAGGTACATTTCCCAGCTGAATCGTCGTATAATATCGTATAAAAAGTGAATTGCATTTGCCTGGGTTTTGGCAAAAAGTAACAAAGAAAGGAGAGGCAGATATGGCGATCGTAGAATTCACACTGGGGAGGGGGAGCGCTTTCAGGGATTATATCCCCCAGGAACTTTATAGAGATGACGGGAATAATGCGGGGGAGCTGGCGTTTGGACTTGTGTTTCGCGGAGAGGAAGCGGGGGCCTGTATTCTGACAGTATTCGCGAGGACTGCGAAACTTAGGTATATAAGGATCAGGGATGATCTGTGGGATATGGGTATCGGTACGGATTTTCTTCTGGATGTGCTGCTGGAGCTCAGGGTGAGGGGATATGCCAGGTTTTCGCTGGCGGTGCTGCCTTCGGACGGGCCGTTATTGATCCATATGGCGAAGCGGTTCTCCATGGAGAGAAGGGAAACGGGGAAGGCGTTTTTCACGTTTAAGCTGAGCGACGCGGTGAAGCTTGCGTCCCGACATGGGGACAGGAAGGGGATCCGCGCGGTTTCGCAGCTCACGCAGAGAGAGAAGGAGGCGCTTTGGAAACGGCTGGAGAGCGAATTCGGCGGCGGGGAGAACCCGATGACGTCTCTGGACAGGGATGCGGACCTGTGCCTTTGCAAGTTTGACAATGAGGATAATATGGCGGGGCTCTTTGTGGACGCGGTGGATCAGAAGCTGTATCTGTCCTGGGTGTTTAACGATACGGGTGGACTGACGACTACGGAGGGGCTGTTTTCGGAAGCCTTTGACCGGGCGTCGGAGAAGTACCCGCTGCAGACGACGGTTTCTGTGGTTTCGCTGAATGAGCAGGCGGCGACCCTTTTGTCGAAGATCAATGCGGTGCAGAAGGAAGAGCTCGAGGAGTATTCGATGGACTTGACTCTGTTCGATACGGTTTTGGAAGGGGAGGACGAATAATATGGATAACAACGAACTCTTATTAAATGAAGATCACGCCACTCGGGTGTATCAGATAAAGGATCAGGAAGAAGCGAGGAAATACCGCGGGAATATTGACAAACAGAAGGAACATCTTCGGAATTATCTGGAATATGATAATACGGCGGCAGCTCTGGCAGGGATCGCACGGATGAAGAACGGGAATGACGTTCTGAAGGCGAAAGGTCTCTCGTTGGTGTCCATGAAGAACGCGACGGAGCGGATCTATCATAAGGACAAGAACGACTATGTCACGATGCGTGATCAGAAGATGCAGAGATTTAAGAGCCTGTATCGGAATGAGACGCAGAGTGAGCTGAGAGATAAAAAGGCTGAGGTGGCTTTTGAATATAATGAGCTGATCGCAAATTGCAGGGTGTTTGATAATGATGTGCGGGAAGCCGTGGATGACGTCCTCGAACGTTTCCCGACACTGCTGGCAGACCTCGGGAGCCTGGAGCAAAGGACAGAGGCGCTTGCGCGTCTGGTGACGGCGTTCCTGCCGGAGAGAGAGTTTCATTTCAACCCGCCTTCGGGGGATCAGAAGTCGCTGGTGAATACCTATCTGAAGGATTTTAAGAAGAATCCCGTGAATGCGATCCTGAAGATGCAGGAGAGCCTTAAGGGAGAGCGGCTCCATAAGGATTTCATGGATGCGGGAAAGGGGATGTCGAATCTTCGCATGCTCTATGCCGACATGAGAAAACGAGAAACGCTTGCCGTTGTTTTTCCGCATATTTCATCGAATGCCGCCCGATGCCATGAAGTAGCAAAGATGGGCGAGAGCGTTGAGGCCCGGAAGATCATGATCAAGGATCTTTTATGGATGAACGGCATGTTCTTTGACTGGGGAAGGGATCTTGAATTCAATGCGGACTGGGTCAATACGAAAACTGCGACGAATCTGAATAAAGCGCAGAAAAAAGCCCTTTTTGAGAGGCAGAAACAGTCCGGCTATCGTCTGGAAACAGATGAACTGAAAACGGACTTTGACGAAAAAAGCCGCGGAAAGGTTCTTGAGGAGTATATCGAAAATTATAATGCGGTTCGGAAAAACGAAAAGGAGATCAACAAATACTATAAGGATCAGATCTCTTCCGGGATCGCGGCAGAAGGAACGCTTTATGACCCGAAGGTGCTCCATAAGAATTACCGCAGTGTCGACCGGTTTGTGTTTGAAAGATCTGAAAGCAGACTGTTTACGACGAGCAAAGAGAGCTGCTCTGTGAAGCTTACGGAGCAGATGGCCGGAGGGGAACAGGAAAAGGTCAATGTATATAAACGGGAATATTTTGAGTACAGATACATGGTGGAATCCCTGAAACTGGCCATTCAGGACGCGAATTATACCCGGTACCGCAGAGACTGCCTGAAAAAGATGAAAGCGGGAGCCACATTGCCTCCTTCGGTATTGGAGAAAAACCGCAATAAGGAGGAAGTGCGTCTCCGCCTTCTGGAAAACAGGATCGAAGATCTCCAGAAACTCATCCGGCTCAGGATGGAGACAGGGTTTGACCCGGAGCGGATCGAAAACGACCGGCTGAAATATTTATACAGGAACGAGATCATTCCCGAAGCCGAAGCCGGACAGCAGGATGAGGCCATGAAGGAATATGAGAAAATAGCGAAGGACGAGATCACCGATGCACAGGCGAAGTTCAGGAGGCTCAGGGACAGTCTCATGGATACGGACTTATCACAGCAGGAAGGACCCGTACTGTCACTGCCGAAAGCTGTGATGGATGAGTTTAATAAGATGCTGGAGAGGACCCGCCGATACAGACTCTTTATCGCACGAAAAGAAAAATTCACGAATGGATTATTGAGCAAAAAGCAGGAGTGGAAGGAAGAAGATAAGAGAAACCTGGCAAAAAAACTGGGGAAAAGTCTTCTGAACCTTGAGGATCTTGAGATCCGGGATACAGACAGAAGGCATGAGCTTCAGATGGAGATCTTGTCTCCGACGAATGAGCAGAAAGCGAAGATGCTCAGGAACAATGAATCTACTCCCGAGATGCTGGTGCATAGAGATGAGGATGTGCTCAAAGATGAGCTTTTCAGTACCCGTTTGAATGTATGGCGAGGCTTGTCAGATCAGGAAAAAGAAGAGTATTACTATAAAAAACTCCTCGGGAGGAAAAAGAAACCGGCTCCGGTGGAAGGCATGGAATTCAACTATACGGATGAAGACGTTGTCGAACTGGAAAAGGCGGATCAGGATACTCTTCTGCAATATTTTTACAGTGACGAGTATTGGGAGTATCATCAGAATTTTGATGACCAGGGGAATCTGATCGAAGCGCAGAACATAAAGAAGATTTCGGAGAGGGATAAGAATAAACCTGAGGAACGTAATGTATTCAGGATTATAATGAAAATTCAGAAAGAGCTGAGTTTTCTTGACGGCCGATCTTATCCGAGCGAGATCAGGGAATATTTCATGGAGATGCACAGGAGGAGAGAAGGCGGCTGGGATGACCGCGGCCTTCTTCACGGACGGGTCAAATTCAATGTAGATCGCCTGATCAAGCCGATCCGGCATAAACTGAATATCGAAAAGCAGACAATCGAGGAAAATAACCGGATCTATGAAGAAACAAGAAAAAGGGCTGACCGCTATGCAAAAGAACTGGGCGAAAACAGCGAAGAGATCGAAAACTTTATAAATCCGCTGCAGCAGACCGTCGACAAGAAAGGGAAAACGGAAAAGGAAAAGAAAGAGGAGGAGAAGCAGCAGAAAAAGGAAGAGCAGAAAAAAGGAAAGAAAAAAATACTCATACTGGAAGAGGACGAGCAGAAGGAAAAACAGCCGGAGGATAAGCTGATCACCGTAGATGATCTTTTGACGGCTGAAAAGCTTAAGAACAAACAGCAGACATATCTCAGCGAGAATGTGAAGTATATGTTGGATTCTGCCAAGCTCAAGTCCAAAGAAAATCTTCTTAAAATGGGCGCTTTTGAGGATAAACTGTGGAAGGCCTTTAACAACCAGTATACGGAAGTGATCCGGCAGACACAGGATGATATCAAGGCGTTGGAAGCGCTGATGAAGAAATCCTCTCCTGCGGAAGCGTACAATCTGGTGAAAAAGCTGGAAGAACGTCTGACAGCCGTCAGTTTCGGAGAAGCGAGGATAACGCAAAAGACGGATGTAAAGAAAGAGAAGAAGATCCAGGAACTCAAAGTGACTCTTGCGAAACATCGTGTAGAGATCAGCCAGGAGATCTTAAATCAACGAAATGAAAAATTAAAGGAGATCAGAAGCCTTTCCCAGATGCTGAAATCAGTGCCGCCAAAGGCCCTGGAAGAGGAAGAGGAGCAGATGGGGATCACAAAGGAAGTCCGCACACTTCGCAGGGTTTCTCTTCTTGCGATCAAGTGCGCCCAGTATCTGGAGTGGGACACCGATAAAACCGAGAGGGATAAAACATATGACCATAAGTTTTTCAGCCGGAAAGAGGATCTGCTGGAGGTTAAAACACTCTTAAGGGATCTGAAGGAAAGGTATCTCGCCCCGCTGCGGGATAAATGCCTTGGAGACGGGTATCGTGCGCTCAGCTCAAAGAGCGCGAAGCTCGGAGATGAGTTTGCCAAAATGAAGTTCGAAGGAAAAGAGATCGTTCCTGCGCTCATTGATCCGGAGTTCCGCTATTATGTGAAATTCTGCCGCGCATACACTGTACTCAGCAAAGTGGATATCTCGAAGAAGTCACAAAAAGAACAGCTGCCTATAGAGCAGGAGGAAATGCGTAAGCATGAGAATTCGCTCAGAGTCCGGATCTTAAACTATGGGTTCCCGTCTTATACCGGTCTTGAAAGCGAGGAGGAGGAAGAAAGCCTTCTTGTCTACCAGAGGGCTAAATACAGGAGGTTTAAAGAGGAAGAGGAGAAGAAAAAACGCGCGTTGCGGGTGAAGGAAAATGATAAGCTCGCAAAGGAACTGACGGATTCCGGCGCTTTCCGGGAGGCGATGAAAAAGTATTATGTGCTGAAGGAAAAAAGAGAAAAAACCTGGAACGGGATACAGCAGAATGATCTGGAAAAAGATCTTCTCGGGATCAGCAAAGAGATCCTGAGACAGGAGGCGGAAGAAAAAGCGGTTGCTGAAAAGCTTCTCTCGGCGCACAAGGCTTATCAGCTGATAAAGAACAATCCGTCCGATCCCAGAACCAGGCAGCTCCTTCAGGCGATCGTTACATTAAGAGACCGGATCGTGAAATCCCGGAACAGGAGAGAAGAGCTGAAAAAAGAGGCGGCCGGGCTGATGGGAGACACGACCGGTGAGAAAGAAGACGTTCTCCTTATAGAGGAACAGATGCAAAAACAGCTCGGGGACATTTCGGATATGAAACCCGAGTGGTTTGACGCGGAAACGGAAAATCCTTTTGAAACAGAGGATGAGGACATTCTCGAAATGCGCCGGGAAATGCTATTGATGAAGGAAGGCGGCCGGACCGCTGAAGTAAAGGAACGCTCCGTTAAAGATGAAACGGCCTATGTGATCTTTCTGGTGGAGTCACGTAAGAATGATCTCATGAGGATAGCCGACAGCGTGTCCACGGAAGTGACGAACGGAAACTATGCGGCGCCGGATAAATTTGTCAAAGCATATCTGGCATTTATGACGGAAGTGGATAAATATCCGGGATATCAGAAATCTCCGGTGGCAGAGAACAGGGTGGAGGAGCTGAGGACGGAGCTCATCAAAAAGGAAACGGAGATCCGTGCCCGGGCCCTGAACAGAATGAAGGAGGAATCCGACCGCGCGGTTGCCGAATATACCGACAGAATGCTTAATTCCGGAACAAAGGGCGTCGAGATGCTCACACAGATCTACTCTATTGTAAAAGAACGGCAGAAAAATGTGGAGATGATGAAAAAAATGCTCCGTGCCGGTCTGGAACCCGATGCAGAAGAACTGGGGGCTCTGCAGATATTCATCAACAGAAACAATGATTCGGAAGCGATGAAGAAGCTTGAGGAAACATGCATGCCCTTCCTGCTGACTTATGCGAGTGATGAGAGTCTGAAGGTGAAAGAAGCCGTTGACGGATATAATAATGCTTCGAAAAAGGAGAAGGCGAACGAAAAAGAGAAGCTTGTAAAATTGGCACGGGATCTGAAATACAGTGTGGATTGCCTGAAAGTGATCGGAAATTCGATGACGGTGGCGGAGCCTCTTGATCTTTTCCGGGAGACGCTGGATTCGGTCTATAGGATCACGGAGCCTAAAAAAGCGGTGCTTGACAAGTCGGTTACTTTCGAATTGATGCAGAAGGTGTTTGGCAAAATAGAGGCGGCCTGCGACAAACTGGATGAGAAGACGACCTATTCGGAACTGGATCAGATCATGATCGCCGCGATCCGCAGGGAATACGACACGCTTCTCGGCAATAAAACGAAGGAGCCCGAGGATGAGAGAGAAAAGTGGATATTCTCTCTGGACGAAGAAGAGGTCGAAAGCTTCCGCAGAAAATTTAAGGATGCCGAGGAGAAGGAGGTAAAGGAATATTATCAAAACTTTAAAGAGAGGCTGGAAAAGCTTTCGGAAAAGGTCGAGAATGAACCGCTGTCCAGAAAGATGCAAAAAGACTATGCAGATCTTTCCGCGGATATCATGGAGGCGGTGAACACGAAAACGACACTGACCGGAGAGGAGATCAAGGCGATCGGGGATCTGAAGAATGATCTGAATACCTTCCGTAAAGAGAAGAACTATCTTAAGCTTCTGAACGCAGAGTATCCGGCCGCGCTCGAGATCCAAAATGCTCTGGAGGAAGATGAGAAGAGACTGGAGCAGCGGCTGGCTCTTCATGAACTGGATGTGGAACAGTCGAAAAAGATCGGAGAGATGGAAACGGAAAGGGGAAAAGCGCTTTCGACTCTTTCAATGGAAGAAAAGGATCTGAAGGTTCTGGAGAAGGAGATGAGCCGTTACCTGAAACTGCAGGATTCCAAAGAATATGTTGACCTCAAGGCGCATGCGGTCGGAAACGTTCCCATCATTGTTGACGCGGCGGTGCTGGATCTGAAGGCGAAGATCTGGAGGATCAAGATGCAGGTGCTGGATACGAAGTTTGCCAGGGTCTTTAAGGATGCGGTAACGGTGGATGCGGATCTGGCAGAAGTCCTTCAGGAAGGATATACACCGGGATCAAAGTCTTTGGGGAACGAAAGAAAACTCAACGCCGCAGCCCATAAAAAACTCATGGAGATCCGGGATCAGGTGGATGCGATCCGGGAGGAAAAATACTACCATGATCTTCACGACGATATGGAAGCCATGGATCTTCTCCTTAATCTGGAAGGATACATGCGTGTTCTGGAAAACGGGATCGAGGTGCGTCTCGGACAGGACCGGCAGATCGGAGAGAGCCTCATGATGGCGTTTGATATGGTCACAACGAATTACGACATGCTGAACGGGATGAGTGATTATGATGACGACGCGCTGGCGAAGCTGGATATGCTGAAATCGACGTATCAGATGCTGATGGGCAGCCCGCATATCGAGGAAGCGATGAAGCTTGCCGCACCGGAGATCGTCGAAACCGCAAAGGCGATGGACGAAAAGATCCGTTCGCTTGATTTCAAAGTCAAAAACCGTCAGACGTGGAAGACGGTGGAAAAAGCCTATAATGACCTTGGCAATGAGATCCATGCGATCCTGGAAAAGGACGGGCTTCTTACCGCGGCAGAACTGAAGCGGCTGGATCAGCTGGTAAGCAGGGAGATCAAGACGTTTGAGGCGCGGCAGGACTATAAGAGCATTGCTGATAAGATCCCGCAGGCAGCCAACATGACGCAGGTGCTCAGAATCATGGCGACGGCGCTTAAGGACAGGAAGAGCCTCAACGATAAGGAAGCGAAGACCGACAAGGAACTGAATACGCTTATAAAGAATGTGGATAAGGTGCTGAACAAGAAGATTAACGCGGATGAGGAAACGGAAAAGACCGTAAGAGCGTATGAAGAGCAGATCAAAAAGAACCAGCTGCAGAAGCTGATGGATTTTATCGGCCGCAGCGATATGCAAAGTTATGTAAGAGAAGGCCATTCGTTCCTTGTCAGAAAGGTGCAGGATGAGATCAAAAAATGTGAAGGATCGATCCTTACCCGCAAGATCTATGTGCTGAACAACCGCATCAAACCGGTTAAGGAAAGCATGGACGCGGTGCTTAAGAAAACAGGGGAACTGAGCCGGGAAGAGATCGAGACGCTGGTCAGTGCTTTAGGCACCGTCAACGGACTGAAGATGCATGAATTTATGACAGAACTCCAGACAGCCGATCCCGAAGAGGCGCAGCAGATGCTGGTGGTCCTGGATGCTTATGCGGAGAGGGCCAATGCACGGATCGCGAGAAAGTGATCATAGAAATGAGGTGAATAAATGGAACTGGAACCTGCAAAGAAACTCGGTTTCGGCCTGATGAGGCTGCCGCTCCTGGACAAATCGGATGATGCCGCCGTGGACATTGAAAAAGTGAAGCTCATGGTGGACCGTTTTCTCGAAAAGGGCTTTACCTATTTTGACACTGCCTGGATGTATCATGGCTTCGAAAGTGAAAATGTGGCGAGGAAGGCGCTCGTGGAGCGCCATCCCCGCGAGTCCTTTACGTTAGCTACAAAGCTGCATTCGACCTTTTTCCATTCCCCGGAGGAACGGGATACGGTCTTTAATAAACAGTTGGAGAAAACGGGAGCCGGCTATTTTGACTATTATCTCGTGCATGGGATCGACAAAACAAACCTTCAGAAATATGAAGACATGGATTGCTTCCGTTTTGTTCTGGACAAAAGAGAAAAGGGGATGGTGCGCTATGCGGGCTTTTCCTTCCATGAGTCGGCGGAGATTTTGGATGACCTCCTGACCAGGCACCCGGGCATGGATTTCATTCAGCTCCAGCTGAATTACCTTGACTGGGAAAGCGAGTGGATCCAGTCCCGGAAATGCTGCGAGGTGGCAGAGAAACACCATATGCCGGTCGTCGTTATGGAACCGGTCAAGGGTGGGACGCTCGCGAACATACCGGACGAGGCAAAAAAGATCTTTGAGGAGGTTTCCCCGGGGAAATCGCCGTCCAGCTTTGCGCTGCGTTTTGCGGCGGGGCTGCCGGGCGTGATCGCCGTGCTCTCCGGGATGAATAACCTGGAACAGATCGAAGAGAACACGGACACCTTCATGGATTTTGAGCCGTTGAACGAAAAGGAGAAAGCAGCCTGCACAGAGGTGGCGAAGATCATTAACAGCAAGATCACCGTTCCCTGCACCGGCTGCTCCTATTGCACCGATGGCTGCCCCAAAAACATCCCGATCCCGAAATACTTTTCCCTTTATAATGAAGACATGCGGGAAAACATGGAGGAAAAGGGCTGGGGCGCTAATTATTCAAGCTATGAGTTCCTCGCGAAGGAAAAGGGGATGGCAGGCGACTGCGTCGGATGCGGCCAGTGCGAGGGGGTCTGCCCGCAGCATCTTCCCATAATCCGTTACTTAAAAGATGTGGCGAAACATTTTGAGATATTTTAGATGAATCTCATATATGGCGGACCTTCCGCTTCGCTCCGGTCCGGGTTTACTATTCCACCCCTGCGATCCGCTGCAAAACCTCTCGGTCGACCGCAAACGGCGCTGCGGAGAGCTTGGACGGATTGACCGCGACGGTCTCGACAGCTTTGAGGAGCACGGACTTTTCGATGCTTCCGGGCTTGCAGACGGCGCGGTAAAACCCATCCAGCTCTTCGGCATCGAAAAAGCCTGCCGTGCGAAGCAGCATCAGGCCGTCTTCGCCGGCTTCCTTAACAAAACGTGACAGAAAATACCCTGCGGCTTTGCCGTGGGGTATTTCCGCTTCCACGGTCAGCGTATAGGAAAGGGCGTGCGGAAGGCAGGTGCCGGTGATCGCGATCGACATGCCGGCCAGAGTGCTGGCAGTCATCAGGTCGCGCATATCTTCTTCTGTGGCTTCTCTCCGCTGGGAGACCACGTCCTTCACTCTGCGCCAGACGGAAAGACCCTGCAGCGCGCAGGCTCTTGAATATTCGGTCGCGCGGCTGTTTAAGCAGCTCTCCAGGAGGTGGGATAGGGAATCCACGGCAGTATTTCCGATCAGCTCCTTCGGAGCGGTCTCCAGATATTTTTCGTCGACCAGGGCAAGCTCCGGATAGATCGAAAACGGGATCGAGCCCTTGGAACGGCGCTCCTTTCGCGTTAAAACGGAAACGCCCGTGGCTTCCGAGCCGGTCCCGCAGGTGGTGGGGACCGCGATCACCGGCAGAGCAGTGGTTTCATGGTCCTTTTCATATAAGAAATCTTTTTCTTCATCATGGTTTTTGATCATCAGGGCAATGGCCTTGGCCGCGTCCAGAGGCGAACCGCCGCCCACGCCGATCACGAACGAAACCTGCGCGTTCAGGCCGGCTTCCCGTGCCTTCATGATCGTATCGGTCGAGGGGTTTTCCTCCACTTCATCAAAGATCTCGAAGGCGATCCCTTCAGAGGTAAGCGCTTTTTCGATATCTGCCAGCGCGCCGTTCTGCTTTGTGGAGTTCTTTCCGGTCACGATCAGGGCTTTTTTTCCGTAATCCTGAAAACGGTGGGCGTACGTCGTAATCGTATCCCGCCCCTGCAGGATCACAAGGCCCGTATTCTTTTCTTCCAGAGGATTCGCAAGAAGCTTTCCCTCCGCGCTGTAACGCAGGGAGAAGCTGAAGAATTCGGAGCTCCCCATCAGAAGCGGAAGAAAGATCCTGTCTCCCTCCCACAGGTTCAGATCCAGAACCTCCGACATCTTGACCCAGGAAAGCTCTCCCTCCCGGCATTCGCCGAGCTCGCCGGAAAAATGGTCCGATGTGTAGATGAACATTTCCTCCGCGTCGTGGGGGCTGGAAAAATGGATCACCCCGCGAAACGTAAGGGAATGCAGCGTCAGGCCCGCTTCCTCCAGGACTTCCCGGCGGACGCATTCCTCCGGCGTCTCGTCCGGTTCGAGATGGCCCCCCACGCCGATCCATTTATCCTTGTTGATGTCATGCTCCTTCTTTGTACGGTGGAGCATCAGATACGAGTTTTCCCTCTCAATATAGCAAAGCGTAGTCAGTTCCGGTTTCATGTTTCTCCCCTCCATAAATAACCTTACCTATACTGTACGACCTCACGGCGGTTTATTCAAGTCAAGTTTGTTGCGACTTGTGAAAAATTGTGCTATAGTGGTTCGGAGACAAACGAAAATCCATATAAAAGGAGGAATTATGGCGGATAAATTACGTTGCAGGGCAGAGGATCTTAAGGGGACCAAGACGGAACAGAACCTTCAGGCGGCGTTTGCGGGGGAATCCCAGGCCAGAAATAAGTATACTTACTTTGCCTCCAAAGCAAAAAAGGACGGTTTTGTTCAGATCTCAAAGATCTTTGAGGAAACCGCGAACAATGAAAAAGAGCATGCCAAGATGTGGTACAAGATCCTTACCGGGATCGGCAGCACGGCCGAGAACCTGAAGGCAGCCGCGGACGGCGAGTCCTATGAATGGACCGAAATGTATCCTCAGTTCGCGAAGGAAGCGAAGGAGGAGGGCTTTGATGAGATCGCAGAGCTTTTTGAAGCGGTGGCGGCCATCGAAAAGGAGCATGAGGAGCGGTATAAGAAGCTTCTGGAGAAGGTGAACGGAAATCTTGTCTTTTCTGCGGACAATGACACGATCTGGATCTGCAGCAACTGCGGCCATGTTTGCGTCGGACCGAATCCACCGGAGAAATGCCCGGTCTGCGATCATCCGCAGGCGTACTTTGAGAGAAAAGCTGAGAATTACTAATTAAGGAAATCAGGGCCGCTAGGGAACTTCGACGCGGGAGGCCCGTAAGGACGAACAATAGAAAGGAGAAAAAGAATGGTTAAGGTTTTAAAATGCAATAAATGCGGAAATATTGTAACGTATCTCGTGGAAAAGGTCTGTGTTCCGACCTGCTGCGGGGATCAGATGACGGTGCTGGAGCCGAACACCTCTGACGGAGCCGGTGAAAAGCATGTGCCGGTGATCAAACAGGACGGCAACAAGGTGACCGTGGAGATCGGTTCCGTTGCGCATCCGATGCTGGAGGAACACCACATCATGTTCATCATCCTGGAGACCAAGAAGGGCGTGCAGAAGGTTGACCTTGCTGCAGGCGCTGAGCCGAAGGCGGAATTTGCCCTGACAGAGGGTGATGAAGTGGTGGCAGCGTACGAGTATTGCAATCTGCACGGACTTTGGAAAGCATAAGATAACATGACTTCGATCCAGATTTTTACTTTAGTAGCAGGACTGCTGGGCGGTCTGGCGCTCTTCCTCTACGGAATGAGCATTATGAGCCAGGGCCTTACCAAGGTGAGCGGAGGGAAGCTGGAGTCCCTCCTCGCCACCGTTACGAAAAACCGCGTGCGGGGCTATTTATTCGGCGTCGGCGTTACCGCGGTCGTGCAGTCCTCTTCAGCCAGCACCGTTATGGTGGTTGGCCTAGTCAACTCCGGAATTATGGTGCTGAATCAGGCTGTGAATGTGATCCTGGGCGCAAACCTCGGGACTACCTTTACGGCCTGGCTTTTGTCTTTAAATGCGATCAGCAGCGACAATTTCTTTATCAATCTCTTCAAACCCATGTCCTTTACACCGTTTCTCGCCATCATCGGGATCGCCTTCCTGATGTTTTCGAAGAGCGACCGAAAGAAAGATCTGGGGACGATCCTGCTTGGGTTCTCCTTCCTGATCTTCGGTATGGACATGATGAGCGCGGCGGTGTCTCCGCTGAAGGCCTCTCCGAGTTTCCAGTCGTTTTTGACCACGTTCACCAATCCGCTCGTCGGATTTTTAGTGGGTGTTCTCTTCACGATGGTGATCCAGAGCTCGGCAGGTACCATCGGCGTGCTGCAGGCGCTGGCGCTCTCCATTACAATCACGAACGGAATGGCGATACCGGTGGTCGTGGGCGCGGAGGTCGGTACCTGTATCACAGCGATCCTGTCGTCTCTCGGAGCCAATAAGAACGGCAAGCGCGCCGCCCTCATGCACCTTTACTTCAATATCATAAAGGCGGGCTGTTTCATGGCCATATTCTACGGGCTGAACGCGTTTTTGCATTTTGAGTTCCTCAACAATCAGGCGACCATGGTCGGCATCGCATCCGTCCATACACTCATAAACCTCGTGGCGACGCCGCTGATGCTGCCCTTCTCCGGGCTCCTTGTGAAAATGGCGACCAAAACGATCCCGATCGACGAAAAAGAACAGGCGGAGCTGCAGGAACGACAGAACCTTGCGCGGCTGGACGAACGGTTCCTCTCGAACCCGTCCTTTGCGCTGCGGCAGGCCAAGACCGCGGCGATCGATATGGCGAATTATTCGAAGGACTGTTTTGACCGCGCTGTGGACCTGATCGGGCATTACGACCAGGAAACTGCGGATGAAGTGGCGATGCTCGAAGGCCGGATCGACCGTTATGAAGACCAGCTCGGTACCTACCTCGTCAAGATGGGAGGGATCGACTTAAGCCTCGCGGACAGCCACCGCCTTTCGATCATCCTGCACTGTATGTCGGATTTTGAACGGATCAGTGATCACGCCTATAACATCATGCTCCTGACGAAGGAGATGAATGAGAAAAAGATGGAATTCTCTCCGAAGGCTCTTGAAGAGCTGCGGGTGTTTTCCGACGCGACAAAGGATATTGTCAGCACCAGCGCCACGGTTTTTGCCCGTGAGGACTTAAATCTCGCGGCGAAGGTGGAGCCGCTCGAAGAGGTGATCGACGGGATCCATATGGAAGTCAAACGGCGCCATGTACGCAGGCTCAGGAAAGGGAAATGCACGATCGACCTCGGCTTTGTTCTCTCCGACCTCGGAAACGACTTCGAGAGGGTCGCGGATCACTGCAGCAACGTTGCGGTCTGCCTTCTGCAGGTGAACCAGGACGGCTATGATACGCATGAGTATCTGGAAATGGTCCGCGCCGAGCGGAATGAGAGCTTCCGGCAGTCCGTGGTCTATTATGAAGACAAGTACAAGCTTCCCATGAAAAAGACCGAACAGGAAGAAGAGGAAGACGAACTTAAATTGAAGGAGAAGGCGGAAGAGGCTCCCCGGAAGAAAGCAAAAGAGGGGAAGGAAGAAGCGGCTCCCAAGAAAAAAGATAAAGAAAAGAAGGATGAAAAAAAGCCTCGCATCGTCGTGAAGAAAGACCCGAAAAAAGAAGACAAGCGCGCCGATAAGAAGGATAAGAAAGGCAGGGATTGATCTAATATGAAGCTGATATGTCTTGATCTGGAGGGAGTGCTCGTTCCCGAGATCTGGATCGCGTTCGCGGAAGCGACGAACATCCCGGAGCTGAAGCGCACGACGCGTGATGAGCCGGACTACAACAAACTGATGGCATTTCGCCTCAGCATCTTAAAGGAACACGGGCTGGGGCTGAAGGAGATCCAAAACGTCATCGCGGGGATCGATCCGCTCCCCGGCGCAAAGGAGTTTCTGGATGCGCTGCGCGAAAAGACGCAGGTGCTGATCTTAAGCGATACCTTTGAGCAGTTCGCGATGCCCCTCATGAAAAAGCTGGGCTGGCCCACGCTCTTCTGCAATTCTCTGGAGGTTGCGGAAAACGGCGAGATCACGGGCGTGCACATGCGCTGCGAAAAATCCAAGCTCAGCACGGTCAAGGCCCTGCAGAGCGTCGGCTTCACGACCATCGCCGCCGGCGACTCCTATAATGACCTGGCTATGATCGAAGCCGGCGAGAAGGGATTTTTGTTCCGCTCCACCGAACAGATCCGAAAGGACCATCCCGAGCTCCCCGCTTTTGAAGAATATGATGACCTTCTGAATGCTATATTATCGGCTCTGTAAACTGAAAATACGCTTGATACGACCCCGGAAGCGGCGAACTTCCGGGGTTTTTTATATTTTGAAGAAAAATCAATATCTTGTGTTTTTGTGCTTGACTTCATACAACATGAACACTATAATGGATTTTGGAAGCGCGAATTCTGGGAAAAAGGTACTACAGACTAAAGTACTAAAAAGCGAGGAAATTCAAGGGATGGAGAAGACGATCCGGATCGCAGGCAGGATAAAGCATTCTTCGGTCAATGGCCCGGGCGTTCGATATGTTCTGTTCTTTCAGGGCTGTCCCCATCACTGCATCGAATGCCAGAACCCGGAAACGTGGGACCCTAAAGGGGGAGAAGAGCTTCCGGTCGAGGAGATCATCAGGGAGATCCAAGATACCCGGTATCTGGACGGGCTTACTCTTTCGGGAGGAGAGCCGTTTATGCAGGCAGAAGAAGCGGCAAGGATCGCATCGGCCTGTAAGGAAACAGGAAAAAGCGTCTGGTGCTACACGGGTTATACCTTTGAAGAGCTGATACAAGAGAAAGTCCCGAAAGCGGAAGAACTGCTCAAGACCATCGATGTGCTGGTGGACGGAGAGTTCAAAAAGGAAGAGGCGGATGACAGCCTTTTATATAGAGGGAGCAGAAATCAGCGGCTTATCGATGTAAGTTTAAGTCTTATCAATAAATGTCCACAATTTTTTCAAGAGGAGTAGGAAAATGGCAGCATTAACAAAGGTGAAGAAACGGAACGGTTCAACTGCGCCCTTTAACGCAGGGAAGATTGAAAATGCGGTAGCGCAGGCGTTCATGGCGACCGAGGAGATCGGGGCCAGGGATCTTTCTACGATGGCGAGAGCGATCGAACTCATGGTGGAGACCCAGATCAAGGAGAACGGCGGTACAGAGAGCCCGACCGTGGAAGAGATCCAGGATCAGGTGGAAGCCACACTGATGAAATGCGGTTATGCGAAGACGGCGAAGGCGTATATCCTGTATCGGAATCAGCATTCCCGTGTCAGAGAAACAAGAAATACTCTATTGGATTACAAAAAACTTGTGGATGGTTATATCGGAACAGAGAAGGACTGGCGCGTCAAGGAAAATTCCACGGTGACCCTTTCCGTAGGCGGCCTGATCCTGTCGAACTCGGGCGCGATCTCCGCGAACTACTGGCTGTCGGAAGTGTATGACGAGGAAGTGGCGAAGGCGCACAGAGACTGCTTCATGCATATCCATGACTTATCCATGCTCACCGGCTACTGTGCCGGCTGGAGTCTGAAACAACTGATCAAGGAAGGCCTCGGCGGCGTCAGCGGAAGGATCACTTCCGGCCCCGCAAAGCACCTTTCCACACTCTGCACCCAGATGGTGAATTTCCTCGGGATCATGCAGAATGAATGGGCGGGCGCACAGGCGTTTTCTTCCTTTGATACCTATCTTGCCCCCTTTGTAAAAAATGATCATCTGTCCTATGCAGAAGTGAAACAGTGCATCCAGAGCTTTATCTACGGCGTGAATACTCCGTCCCGCTGGGGCACGCAGGCTCCGTTCACGAACGTGACGCTGGACTGGACCGTGCCGGAGGATATGGCAAACCTGAACGCGCTGGTGGGCGGGGAAGAAATGCCCTTCACCTATGCGGACTGCAAGGAAGAAATGGATATGGTCAACAAGGCGTTTATCGAGATCATGATCGAAGGCGACGCCAACGGGCGCGGGTTCCAGTATCCGATCCCGACCTATTCCATCACTGATGAATTTGACTGGAGCGATACGGAGAATAACCGCCTTCTCTTTGAAATGACGGCGAAGTACGGTACTCCTTATTTCTCAAACTATATCAATTCCGACATGAAGCCCTCGGATGTGCGTTCCATGTGCTGCCGGCTGCGGCTTGACTTAAGGGAACTCCGCAAAAAGGGCGGCGGCTTCTTCGGAAGCGGGGAAAGCACGGGTTCGATCGGCGTGGTGACCTTAAACCTCCCGAGGATCGCGTATCTTTCCGCCAATGAGCATGAGTTCTATGAGATGCTGGATCATTACATGGATATCGCGGCGAGATCGCTCCATGTAAAACGGCAGGTTATCACAAGGCTGATGGAAGAGGGCCTGTATCCTTATACAAAACGGTATCTCGGCGCGTTCGGAAACCACTTCTCCACGATCGGGATCGTCGGCATGAACGAAGCGATCCTGAACGCAGACTGGCTTTCCACGGACATTACGACCGAGGACGGACGGAAGTTTGCGAAGGAAGTATTAAACCACATGAGAAACCGCCTGTCCGATTATCAGGAGCAGTACGGTGACCTTTACAATCTCGAGGCTACGCCGGCGGAATCCACGACCTATCGTTTCGCGAAGCATGACACCGAGGAATATCCGGACATCGTGACTGCGGGAATGGAAGGCCAGGCTCCTTACTATACGAACAGCACGCATCTTCCCGTGGGTTACACCGAGGATATTTTCGAGGCGCTTGAGAAAGAGGACGAGCTGCAGACCTTATACACCTCCGGCACCGTTTTCCATGCCTTCCTCGGCGAGAGGTTAAAAGACTGGAAGAGCGCGGCAAACCTGGTGAAGAAGATCGCGCAGAACTTTAAGCTGCCGTATTACACCTTAAGCCCGACCTACTCCGTCTGCCATGAGCACGGATACTTAAACGGAGAGCATAAGAAATGCCCGTTCTGCGGGAAGGAAACAGAAGTTTATTCCCGGATCACAGGGTATTACCGCCCGGTAAAGAACTGGAATGACGGCAAGGCTGCGGAGTATAAAAACCGCAGGACCTATGAGGTCGAAAGCGAGAAGAAAGAAGGTTCGGAACGGACCTGTCGGGATACCGTGGGTGAGGCGCTGAAGGAAAATGTGAGCCGGAATTTTGTGAGAGTGAAACCGGTCGTGATCCGTCCGGAGGACCTGCGGGAACCGGAGATCGCCCTGAAAAAGGAAAGCCACAGCGACCGCATGATCCTTCTTTCGACAAAGACCTGCCCGAACTGCAACACGGCAAAACGGATGCTCGAAGGAGCGGGAATGCAGTTTGACGTGATGTACGCGGAGGATCCGGAGGGTGCGGCGCTCGCGAAGGAGCTTCATGTCAGCCAGGCGCCGACGCTTTTGATCCCACATGGGAAGAGCTATGAGACAATCCCCAATGTCAGCAATATCAAGGGGTTTGTGGACAGATTTTAGGTAAGTTGATAGTATTTGGGGCTGTCGCGGCTGCGGCAGCCCTTTACGACTTTCGGAGGGGTTGCGATGAACTGGTTGGTCACGGGGAAAAAAGCGGAGTGGCACATTAAACAGTGGGCGATCTTTTTTGCCTGCTTTTTGACGGTTACGGTTCTCGGCGTCTGGGCACTTCAGGATTTTGACCGGCTGATCCTGTATTTCGGGGATTCGGATTTCGGCCTGAATTTTCATGCGCTGCCCTTTCTGATCTTTGCCGGCCTTTTCGGAGAGGTGCCTGTGTTCACCAGCACGATGCTGGTCTTTCTGATCGGGGTTTTTACACATCCCGATTATGCTTATCTTACCTCGATCTATGTTCTCGCCGGTATTCTCTTTTCCAGAGCCGGAAGAAAGCAGGTGTTCCGGAAAAAGAGCAGATGCTTCGGGCTTTTTTTGCGTTCCATCATCCTGATCGGTGTTTTGAACACCGTTCTTTTAATGCTCATGGAATACGATTTTAA